>CACEFS010000018.1 GCA_902558895.1 uncultured Prochlorococcus sp. | reverse complement strand
CTTTAACAAATAAATCAAAAAGATTTGTTATGGCTAAGTTAGATGATAATTTAGAAATGTATTTTGATGATGAAAGACCTTGTTGTTTTTTAGAAATTAAGTCGATAGGCTCTTTAAATCCTTCAGAGATGGCAAAGCAAATATCTAATTTTGTTTATGAAAAAATTGGAATTCCAATAGATAAAATTTATATTTCTTTCGAGGATGTGCCCGCTTCATTATGGGCTTGGAATGGAAGAACCTTTGGTTAATAATTTATTATTTTAGGTACTAATTTAATGGAAATAAATAAATTAGCTGATTTAAACAGTCTTAGAACTGCTCCTCATTTAAGCAGTAGTCAAGAAAAAAAACTATTAATAGAATTAGAAACTAATATTTATAATGCCGATTGGATAACAATAGGAATAATGGCAGCTTCTGATACCAAAGCTATTGAAGCACTGAAATCAATTTCTAATAAATATTCCTCAATAAAATTTGGTAATTTAGATTCGCTTCATGCTGATGGATATGTTTTTTTAAAAGGCAACCAAAAAACTGGTAATGTTTTTGTTAGATCTGAGAATGGTCTGGGAGAAGGAATTTTAATAACTTGCCAATATGATGAAGATGCAGAAGAATCTAATACTTTTGGACCTTTGCCATTAGATTTTTTTTCATGATTAATTTCTAATTTATGTTTATATTGGATTAAGTTTTATGCTATCCAAATACCAGATAATGCTTCTCAGAAATTAGAGTTAAAAATATTTTTTGTTTTAAGTTTTGTTATTATGTTTAATGGCATTGATCTAAATTCTAAACTTCTTAAAATTTGATGTTTTTTCAGGATATAATTCAAAATTTAAATAATTTTTGGTCCAAAGAGGGTTGTTTAATTATGCAGCCATATGATACTGAAAAGGGTGCTGGTACAATGAGTCCTCATACTTTTTTGAGGGCAATTGGACCCGAACCTTGGTCTGTTGCATATGCTGAGCCATGTAGAAGACCCACAGACGGAAGATTTGGTGATAACCCTAATCGTGCACAACATTATTTTCAATATCAAGTAATAATTAAGCCTTCTCCAGATGGGATCCAAGAAAAATATTTGAAATCTCTGGAATCTCTTGGAATAGAGGCTAAAAATCATGACATAAGATTTGTTGAAGATAATTGGGAGTCGCCAACTCTTGGAGCTTGGGGCGTAGGTTGGGAAGTATGGCTAGACGGAATGGAAGTTACTCAATTCACTTATTTTCAACAATGCGGGGGAGTTGATTGTCAACCAATACCAATTGAAATTACATACGGTTTAGAGAGAATTGTAATGTTTTTGCAGGATAAAGAAAGTATCTGGGACTTAAATTGGAATAAAGATCTGAAATACAGCGATATTTGGCTTCAATTTGAAAAAGGTCAATGTTCATATAATTTCTCTGAATCAAATCCTGAAAATCTCAGAAAATTATTTGAGATATATCAAGATGAAGCAAATTCATTAATTGAAAAGAAGCTAACTTACCCCGCGCTTGATTATGTTTTAAAGTGTAGTCATAGCTTTAATTTGCTTGATGCTAGAGGCGTAATATCAGTAACTGATCGTGCCCAGTATATAGAAAAAATCAGAAAGTTAGCTAGAGAAGTCGCGTCTTCATGGATACTAGAGAGGGAACGCATGGGCTTTCCCTTAGTAAAGTAAGATTTATATCTCGAAAGTATCAGAATGTTATTTCCTAAGGTAAAGAAATATACATGACAAAGTGATTTTTTATTTTTGGATTATTTCTACCAAATTTTTGTTGTAAGGTAACAAAAATAACAATTTTAATAAATGAAATTAAAGAATTATTTAAAAAGGCTATTTTTTACTTCAGTGACATTATCGCTACTTCTAAATAATCAACCTGTAAATTCTGCAGAGAAAGAGGTTAGGTTATTTTCTGGTAGACATTACAATACAGATAAAGAGGTTTATCAAAAATTTCAAGAACAAACTGGCATCAAAGTTAGATATATAGAAACAGATGGAAAAGCTATAATTGAGCGCTTAAAAAGAGAGGGTAAAAATTCTCAGGCTGATTTAGTAATTCTTGTTGATGCAGCAAGAATTGAAAATGCATCAAAGGCAAATTTATTTCAAAAAATTAATTCAAATATTCTAGAAAATAGTGTTCCAAATAATTTAAGAGATCCTAGAAATAAATGGTTTGGCCTTACTAGGCGATTAAGGGTAATCATCACAAATCCGGATATTGTGGATATTACAAAAATCAAAAATTTTGAGGATCTAACCAATCCTTCTTTTAAAGGAAAAGTATGTCTAAGAAATAGAAAAAGTCCTTATAATCAATCTTTGGTTTCTAATCAAATAGCAAAGAAAGGCGTTGGCCAAACAAAAATTTGGCTTAAGGGTTTGATATCAAATGTCTCCACTCCCTATTTTTCTGGAGATTCTTCATTAATAAGAGCTGTAGGGCAGGGAACGTGCGGTATTGGAATCGTTAATCATTATTATGTCGCAAGGATGCTTGATGGAGTTAAAGGCCCAAGAGATGCTTCTTTAGCAGAAAAAATAAAATTAATAATACCCAATCCTGCGCATGTAAATATAACTGCTGGGGGCGTTTATAAATATGCAGAAAACAAGACTGAGGCTATTAAACTTCTTGAATATTTAGCTTCTAGTGAAGGTAGTCAAGGTTTAGCTAATAAAACTTATGAGCACCCTTTAAAGGAATCAAGTCAAAATAGAATTGTTAGTAAATTTGGAGATTTCACTCCAGATAATGTGACTATAAAAGAAATTGGCAAATTCAATAGTAAGGCAATAGAAATAATGAAAGAAACTGGTTGGAATTAACAAAAATCTAAATATATTTTTAGTATAAATTTTTTAATTTATATTTTAAATATGGGAGAGGTGGCTGAGTGGTCGAAAGCGAACGACTCGAAATCGTTTAATAGGTAACTATTCGTGGGTTCGAATCCCACCCTCTCCGTAAAATCTTAGATCCTTATACCTTTTTGTGTGGTAATTAATCCTCCAAAATGCCTGCAAATACAGGATAGTTGATTAAATATAGATTTAAAGGTTGATATTGTTATTTTGAAATTAACGTTATAACTGCCATCAAAATGTGGTGGATAAATGTAGTTTATTTTTAAATGAATGTGGTGGAAAGAAATACCATGTCGACTTGGGGTCAATTAAGATGACACCCTCTCCGTTAATTTATCGTTTCTGGAAGTCCAAATAATAAAATAAGAGGGCATTTATTTGCCCTCTTCGAGTCTTATGCACCTCGCTGTCCACAAAGTCGATGAAGTGCTTTTGACTCCTGAATTATTACTCCTACTTAATTAGAAAAGATAGTAGCGACAACCGCAAAGCACTAATACTCGGGTATTAATACTCTATTAATTTCATATGAATAAGAGGATAATTAAGGAGTAGAGATATAGGAGGTTTTATGAGACTCACCACTCCATTCACTGCCCTTAGAAATGCGACTTCAGATATTTGGAGAATGCATGATTTTAATTATCAACTGCCAAAAGATTCAAGACAAGATTATTGGGAGAAAGAGTGCATAGATCACCCAACAAGTTCTCATTGCAAAGTTTACTAAAGGTAATATAAATTCAAGACAATAAAAAACCTTTGAGGTTATGTACTTCTATAAGTAAGCAGATATTCTTTTAGTATAAAACTAAAGAAAATATGGCAATTAATAATTCAATATCTAAATATGATTGGCAATACATCCTAAGCGCATCTCTTTTAATTTCAGTTTTTATACTTACAGATTTAATTGGAGTTATTGATAAAGAATATTTTTACTTTGTACCAAAATTAATTAGTGATCAACCTTATAGGATTTTTACATCAATCCTAATTCATGCAGATTTAAATCATTTATTAAGCAATGTCGGTGGAATAATCATTGCAAGATATTTTTTAATGAGACTTGGAAACAAAAACAGATTTTTTTATTTGAAATTTATTTTAAGTTGTTCTTTTTTAAATTTTTTTATTATCTGGGGATACGAAAAGATCTTATCGTATTTTAATATCTATCCGAATTATGCCGTTTTAGGATTTAGTGGAATAATTTATGCTTTATTTGGATTTTTACTATTAACTTCTTTTTATGGAAAGAAATATTTTTTAGGTAAAGAAATTGGTTTTCAGGCCAATTATGAAGTTCAGAAAATGTCAAAGACAATATGCTTCATAGGTTTGATGTTCTCTTTTTTGCCAGGTGTAAGTTTATTAGGTCATTTAAGTGGATTTATTGCAGGGTGTTTTTTATTTTTAATCTAATTAAGATTAATTATTATTTGATCAAATTAATGTAATTATTTTCCAGATTTCCAACTTTTTCTCTACTCTTTATTTTTAAATAAATCAATTTTGATATTAAAAGTAACTACTATTCCAATACTTATAAGGAGTAATCCAATCGCAGTTTGGGATGAAGGTAATACCATATAAGACTTATTTTCAACCACTTAATCTAATCTGTCCCAGTAACGATGAAAGATTGAGTAATATTAATCTTGAATAAAGTATCACTTAAAAAAAATGGCAAAAGTGGAAAATGATCTTGATATATATTACGCAGTAGGAAATGCAAATACTCAAAGACAAGAAAACGAAATTGCAGCAATTATGAAAAAACGTAATTCAGCAGGATGGAAGTTGATCTCAACTAGTACTGCAATAGTGGATACTAAAAACCTGTTTTCGAATCTTTATCTATTTTGGGAAAAGAATTAGTAATTAATACTGTAGATATTTGATACCTTCTGCCATTAGATTATATGTATCAGAAACTCCTCACACACTAATTTCTGATAGGTAAACACCCTTCTTTTTAAAGTAGGGTGTTTTTTAATGAAAAATATCCAAAAATAAACAAGTGGCACATGTGCCAGTCAAATAAAATTCCATTTATCCCTTCAACGAAAAAAAATTTATGGCATACTTAAAATAAGTGTGAGTGAGAGGCTTTTCTGAAACAGTGGAAACGAGGAAACACTTAATTTAGTAAAACTAAGAAAGACCTTTAGTAATTTGGGTCTTTTTATGCAAAGTCATCCTTTATTATTTTTCCCAAAAGGGGTCTGTAGTTAAAGAAACTTCTAGCGTACAATTTTTATTATTTTTAATATTACTGATACAAGCTCTTACTGTTTCACCATTTACATCTATTTCACAGGCTCCACAACTTCCTGTAAGACAGCCAGTAGGTATTTCTAAACCTACTTTTTCAGCAGAAGAGAACCAGTCATCTCCTTCAGAAACAATACTTTCTTTATTATTTGGCCATATTACTTTAATATTTTTTTCTTTCAATTTAAAAGTGATTTGAGATTTAAATGTTTGTGGAATTCATTCGCAAGTTTGTCAATAATGAAGTCTCTCTTCTCTTTATAAGATCTTGATTTTTTATTTAATGTGGGTAAATTTTTTTTCTTCCTTATTAAATTAATATATTGCTCTCTCCAACTGTCATTTTCAAAGATCCCATGAATGTATGTTCCTGCAATCGTTCCCCCTTTATTTATTTCTTTGTACCAACCTAGAGCTGGATCTTTGAAAATAGGGTTAATTTTTAATGAACTCTGCATTTCTTCCAATACAGTTTGACCATTATGAATTTCAAATCCATTAATTTCTGATTGGCATGGCCATATAGATTCAGAGTTGATTTGACGTGTTAATTTTTTTTCATAAAAAGTCGTTTTTAATGGTAGTAATCCAATACCTTTAATTTTTTGTTGAGAACAATTTTTGGAACCCTCTTTTGAATAAGGATCTTCAAGTGTTGTTCCTAACATTTGTAAGCCTCCACATATTCCAATAATATTTCCTTTGTTATTTGAATATTCTCTTATATCTTTAGATAAGCCAGAATTTTCAAGAAATATTTGATCTTTGATCGTTTGTTTACTGCCAGGCAGAATAATGAAGTCATACTTACTTAGATTTTGTGATTTTCTAATCCATTCAATAAATATTTTTTCTTCATTTTCTAGTGGATCAAAATCCGAGAAGTTACTAATAGATGGTAATTTTATAATTCCAACTTTGATTTCAGGATTTTTATAAAGTGAATTTTTTTCTATTAAATCTAAAGAATCCTCTGGAGGAAATGAATCATTTAACCATGGAATAATTCCAATAACTGGGATTTGAGTCTTATCCTCTATCCATTTCTTACCATCTTCAAATAGTGAAAGGTCACCTCTGAATCTATTTATAATAATTCCCTTAATAAGCTTCTTTTCTAGAGGCTTCATTAATTCAAGAGTACCAATTATTTGTGCGAATACGCCTCCCCTTTCAATATCAGTAACCAAAATGCAATTTGCATTTAAATATTTAGCAACTCTTAAATTAGTCAGATCTCTATGAATTAAATTCATCTCTACCGGACTTCCCGCCCCTTCGATAATTAATCGGCAATTCGGATTCCCTTCGTAAATAGACTCTAAACTTTTTTTAATTACTTCCCAGCCTGGAACAAACCAATCTTTATAGTAATTTTGTGCTGTTGTGGTCCCAATGCTTTTGCCAAGGTGAATCACCTCGCTTATTGAGTTTCCTTGTGGTTTTAATAAAATGGGATTCATCTCTGCAGAGGGATTAATACCACAAGCAAAAGCTTGAAGTGCTTGTGAATATGCCATCTCTCCACCTTCCCAATCAACCCAAGCGTTGTTACTCATATTTTGTCCTTTAAAAGGTATTGGTTCTTCTCCTAAATTTTTAAGAATCCTGCAAATAGCAGTAACTGTTAACGATTTTCCTGCTCCACTGGAAGTGCCTAGGACCATTATTGGTTTCTTTATTTCATTTAATTTTGCTTTTAACTCCATTAGTAATTTATATTAATTTTAAAATTTATTAATTTTTAAATTGAATTATAATTTGGTAAAAAATTTGTGTTAATTCTAGCCTCTGCTTCTCAATCTAGAAAGAAATTACTAGAAAATTGTCAAATCGAATTTATCCAAATATCAAGTGACTTTGATGAATCCTCAATAAAAGAAAAAGATATTTTCAAATTAGTTTTGGAATTATCTTTTCAGAAGGCTAATAGTTTATCTGAAAATATTCAAAACATATCATTGCCCAAAGAATTTAATTATGGTCCTTTGGAAATACTTGGGTGTGATTCAATTTTTGAATTTAAAGGAGAAGCTTACGGAAAACCATCTAATAAAGAGGAAGCATTTATTAGATGGAAAAAAATGTCTGGAGAATTTGGATTTTTACATACTGGGCATACTCTAATAATTGGGAATTTTGATACAACTTCCAAAAATCTGAAAATTACTGAAATAATAAAAAAAACAGTAAGTTCAAGAGTTTATTTTTCTAATTTGGAAGATAGGGAAATCAAGAGTTATGTAGATACAAATGAACCTTTATACTGCGCCGGAGGATTTGCCTTGGAAGGTATAGGCGGTAAATATATAGAAAAAATAGAGGGTTGCTTCAGTAATGTAATGGGATTAAGTTTGCCATGGCTTAGAGAAAATTTATATAGATAATAAAATTGAGCAAAAAAAAACCCTATCCGAAGATAGGGCTTTTTTTAGTTGAGATAGAAATTAATCTAAATCAGGCATTTCTAGAGCTGGTTCACTCTTTCTGTCGATTCCTTTTTCGAAACCAGCAGCGGCTGCTCTAGCACGTCCAGCATGCCAAAGATGACCAATGAATGTAAACCATCCTAGGAAGAATTGAGCTGCAGCTAACCATTGTCTTAGGTTAACGAAGTTAACAGCATTAGGCTCTGTAATGATTCCACCAACAGAGTTGATAGAAGCGTTAGGAGCATGAGTCATATATTCAGCTGCTCTTCTTACCTGCCAAGGCTGAATATCATTTTGGATTTTTTCGAGGCTCAATCCATTAGGTCCTCTTAAAGGTTCTAACCATGGACCTCTGAAGTCCCAAAATCTCATTGTTTCACCACCAAATATAATTTCACCAGTAGGAGATCTCATGAGATACTTACCTAGACCTGTTGGTCCCATTGTTGAACCTACGTTAGCGCCAATTCTTTGATCTCTCACTAGGAAAGTAAAGCTTTGAGCCTGTGAAGCTTCAGCATTTGTTGGACCATAAAATTCTGAAGGGTAAGCAGTATTATTAAACCAGATGAAAGTTGAAGCAATAAAACTTGCTACACAAATTCCACCAAGAGCATAACTTAATAATCCTTCACCATTCCAGATAAAAGCTCTTCTTGCCCATCCAAAAGGTTTGGTAAAGATATGGAATATTCCTCCAATAATTGCAGTAATACCCACGTAAACATGTCCACCAACAATATCTTCAATGGAGTTGACACCGATTATTGAACCAGCTCCTCCCCATGGAGATCTGAATAGATAACCAAGAATGACTCTTGGGTCTAAGGTTGGATTTACAAGTCTAACCTCACCACCACCTGGTGCCCATGTGTCATATGCACCCCCAATAAAACACCAGTTTACTGACCATGCTAATGCACCTACACCTAAAACAATCAAATGATATCCGAGGATATTTGTCATTTGATTTTTATCTCTCCAATCAGTTGAGAAAAATGGAAAATCTTCTTCAAGTTTTTCTGGACCTGCTAATGAGTGGTAAATACCACCAAAACCAAGGACTGCGGAAGCTATCAAGTGAACCACGCCAGCTTGAAAGAAAGGCATGATATCAGTAACTTCACCACCTGGGCCTATTCCATAGCCAAACATTGCAACATGTGGCATACATATTAAACCTTGCTCCCACATTGGTTTATCAAAAGTAAAATGATTAACCTCAAAGAGCATCATTGCTCCCGCCCAAAAGACTATTAGTCCAGAGTGAGCAATGTGAGCTCCTAATAAACGTCCAGATAAATTGATTAATCTAGCGTTGCCTACATACCAAGCATAACCAGTTTCCTCAATACTTTGGTTTGGAGCTCTTAATAAGTTATTAAAGGGCGTTTCCACGTGGAAGAACCTCCTCAGGGAATACAAAGTTTTCGTGTGGTTGATCCACAGAAGACATCCATGCTCGCATACCTTCGTTCAAAAGTATATTTTTTGTATAGAAAGTTTCAAATTCTGGATCTTCTGCTGCACGGATTTCTTGGCTTACAAAATCGTAGGCTCTTAAATTTAGTGCTAAGCCGACAATACCAATTGAAGATGTCCACATACCCATAACAGGTACAAATAGCATCAAGAAATGTAAGAAACGCTTGTTTGAAAAAGCAATACCGAAGATTTGACTCCAGAATCTATTCGCTGTAATCATTGAATAAGTTTCTTCTTCTTGAGTTGGGTCAAAAGCTCTAAATGTTGAACTTTGAACCTTACCATCTGTATAAATACTAGTATCTTCATACAAAGTATTTTGTACTGTAGCTCCATGAATAGCGCACAGAAGAGCACCACCAAGAATTCCAGCAACTCCCATCATGTGGAATGGATTTAAAGTGATATTGTGAAAACCCTGGATGAACAGAATGTAACGGAAGATTGCTGCAACACCAAATGAAGGTGCGAAGAACCAACTATGCTGTCCTAAAGGATAAATAAGGAAAATACTTGTAAATACTGCAATTACTGCTGAAAAAGCTAGTGCGTTGTATGGTCTAATTCCAACAAGGCCAGCAATTTCAAACTGACGAAGCATAAAGCCAATGAGGCCAAATACTCCATGTAATGCAACGAAATTCCAAAGACCACCAAGTTGTAGCCATCTTACAAAACTACCTTGGGCTTCAGGACCCCATAAAAATAGAAGACTGTGTCCCATGGCATCACCAGGGGTACTTACAGCTGCTGTTAAGAAGTTACAACCTTCAAGGTATGAGCTTGCAACTCCGTGTGTGTACCATGAGGTAACAAATGTCGTTCCGACAAACCAACCACCTATAGCAAGATATGCACAAGGAAGTAAAAGTAGTCCGGACCAACCAATAAATACAAAGCGGTCGCGCTTCAGCCAATCATCGAGGACATCAAACCATCCTCTTTGTGGGGCGCTACCAACTGCGATCGTCATGAGAAATCGTTTTTAGCTTCGGGATACGCAGTGACTTTAACAAAGATTGAGAGTAATGTGGGGAAATATTTGTATATCTGAAATGCCTTGTAAAGCTTTCCTGACTTTTTTATTAAAAATTAGGTAAGAATACTCCTTCAGTTTGTTAAATTATCTGAATTAGGCTCTAAAAAAAGATAAAAATGAATTCAGACCTCAAGTCTTTCGATAAAATCGAACAAAAAATTGGTGGATCAAGAAAAATTTCAAATTATATTATTGGAGGAATGCTAACGATAGGAGGTATTGGCTTCCTTTTGGCCTCAATATCTAGCTACACAGGAAGAGATTTATTACCTTTAGGAAATCCTTCAACTTTATTGTTTATCCCTCAAGGAATAATAATGGGAGCATACGGAGTAATAGCAAATTTATTAAATTTTTACTTGTGGTATTTGGTTTACATAAACTTTGGTTCAGGAAGTAACTATTTTGATAAATCATCAAAATCTGTAGAAATAAAAAGAAAAGGATTATTTAAAGATATTGAAGTAAAATTGAATTTCGATGAAATTAAATCGGTAAAGTTGGATATTAGTGAGGGATTTAATCCAAGAAGAAGAATCGCTTTAGTGTTAAAAGGTAGAAAAAAACCTCTACCTTTAAGTGGTGCAGGAGAACTTAAACCACTGCTTCAAGTTGAAGAAGAAGGAGCTCGTCTAGCGAAATTTTTAGATGTTAATTTGGAGGGCTTAAAATAAAAAAAAGATATTTTTTAAAAACATTATCTTTTATTCAGGTTTTGTTTTTGGTCCAAGCTTGTAGTTATAAAAATAAGATTGATTCAAATTATTACTGCCAAAAACTTAAATTAAGTTGTAATGAGAGTAATAAAGTAGTCTACTTTAAAACTACAAAAGGTGATTTTGAGATTAAATTATTTGGTAAAGATAACCCAGTCACGGTATCAAACTTTCTTGAAAACATAAATAATAGTATTTACGTAAATCAAAAATTTTATAAAATAATAAATTTTCCCCAAATAAAGTTTATACATGGTGGTGTTAATCCAGAAAATGAACTTTATATTGAAAGAAATCAAACCCTGAATAAGATAAGTCCATCAATACCTTTAGAAATAAAATTCAAAGAAGAAATCAAACCAAGATATAACTATCAAATAAAAAATCCTAATGAAATTGAAAATCTAGTTAATATTTTTGAGAGTGGTTCAATTGCTATGGTTAAGAGTGGTAAGAATGAGTCTTCCTCTACTGAATTTTTTTTTGTAACTAGTAAGATACCTGAACTAGATGGAAGATATTCAATTTTTGGAAAGATTATTAAAGGACTAGATGTACTAAAAAAAATCAACGAGGCAGACTATATAAAGGCAATCCGTATATCTAATTAAATTTCTAGAGAATATTTGTTTATTTTCAACATTTCAGTATTAACTCCTGAAGAGCGTTTAAGTGCAACCTTACCAGTTCTTGCTATTTCAAGGATGCCATAAGGCTCTAGTAATTTCTCTAAAGCAACTAACTTCCCAGGATCTCCAACCACCTCGAGAGTTAAGGCCATATCTGATACATCAACGACTTTTGCACGGAAAATCTGAACTATATCTAGGATATTACTCCTAGTATCTTCTTTTGATGAAACTTTTAGTAACATCAATTCCCTCTCAACAGCTGCGAGATTAGTAAAATCTACAACCCCCAGAACATTAAATAACTTATTAAGTTGCTTAGTCATTTGTTGAAGAGTTTCATCATCACCTTCTACTACCATAGTTAACCTTGAAATTCCTTTAGATTCTGCAGGTCCTACTGCAAGGCTATCTATGTTGAATCCCCTTCTGGCAAAGAGACCTGAGATTCTACTCAAGGCTCCAGATTCATCTTCTACAAGAACTGATAATGTATGTTTCATATTTCAAAAGGTTTTTAAATCTCTAATCCATTCATAAGAAATTCTATTGAATACCGAAGGGTCTTCATCATGGATACAATGCCCTGAATTGGATACTATTTTTAATTTTACCCATCTATGGAAATTTGCAATCTTTTTACCAACAAACAAAGGTATGAAATTATCTTTTTCTCCCCAAATCAATAAAAAAGGAACTTTTTTTGAGGCGCTCAGTTTTCTCAAAAGGTAAGAAGTTTGAAATTTTTCATCTCTTGACGACATTCCAATACACATAGCTCTTAATGATCTAGCTGAAGTTCTCCTTAGAACTGGTTTTGTTACCAAATCTATTAATTCGTGATCAATATTTTCTTTTTTGAAATAGGCAGAATTTAGTCCCAGTTTTATAACACCTAATTTGGTTATTAAAAATAAAATAACCTCCAAAGGAAAAAAGATAAAAAATATTCTTATGAATTTATCTTGAAATTTCTTAAATGATAATTTTTTTGTTTTCGACTTTTTATTTTCTTGAATTTGATCTGGCAGCGGGGATGCAATAACTTTTGCAATCTGATCCTCCAATGTAACAGCACATGTTAGAGCAACTAGTGATCCGAGGGAATTGCCAATAAGAATTACTTTCCCAGAATTCTTTGGTTTTATCACCTGTGCAATAAAGTCTTTCACTTGATTAGACCAAATCTCATTATCTAGTTTTCCAATTTGTCTAATTCCAGGTTGATCTGAATCTCCAAATCCTATTAAATCAAGAGAATATGAGGCGAAATTTCTTTTCGCAAAATAGTCTAAATTATTTCTCCAATGTTTTCGACTAGCGCCAAATCCATGGAGAAAGATAATTGGAACTTTATTATCTTCTCCTGCAACACTCCAACAAATTTTAAATCCATTCCAAATCCAGTAGTTAGGAAAGTTTATATTTTCTTTGAAATTACTATTCATATTTTCAAAAATTTTCAAGATATTTGCATTATCTACTTTTTTAACAAATAAATGTATATTGAATGTAAATTATAGTAATGATTAAATTTTACTATGGCTAAAGAAATTTTTAGTATTGCAGCGGTTTTTTGGATACTAATACCAATAGGTTTGGTTGGTGGCGCTCTGTTATTAAAGTTTCAGGGAGATTGATTCTCACGAATACATCACAAATTGAGTTATGGTCTACAAATTAAGTAAATCTTAAATATGAAGATTCTTTTAGTAGGGGCAACAGGGACACTTGGTAGACAAATAGCAAAGCAAGCTATAGAACATGGACATGAAGTAAGATGCTTTGTCAGAAACCCAAGAAAAGCTTCCTTCCTACAAGAGTGGGGATGTGAATTAACAAAAGGTAATTTGTTAAATTCTTCTGATATTGAATATGCATTGCAAGATATTGAAGTAGTTATTGATGCGGCGACAAGCAGGCCAGATGATCCTAAAAGTATTTATGAAATAGATTGGGATGGAAAACTTAACTTATTTAATGCTTGTGAATCTTTAAAAGTAAAAAGAGTAATATTCCTTTCTATCCTCTTAACAGAAAAGTTTAGAAATGTCCCTTTAATGGATATTAAATTTTGCACTGAAAAACTTCTTGAGAAATCTGCTTTAGACTATACAATCTTCAAATGCGCAGCTTTTATGCAAGGAGTTATTGGTCAATTCGCAATCCCAATCTTGGATAGTCAAGCAGTGTGGATGAGTGGGACTCCAACTAAAATTGCTTATATGAATACTCAAGATATGGCGAAAGTTATTGTAGCAGCAGTAAATAATCCAAAAACTCACAAAACATCATTGCCATTAGTAGGTCCCAAAGCATGGGATTCAAACGAAGTTATATCTTTATGTGAAAAATTTAGTGAAAAAAAGGCGAAAATTTTTAGAGTCTCCCCCTTCCTTATTAATGTAACTCAAAAAGTAGTTTCCTTTTTCCAAGATTCTCTTAATGTTGCTGAGCGGCTGGCTTTTGCTGAAGTAACTAGTAGTGGGGAATCATTAGATGCTGACATGAGCAAAACTTACGAAATTTTGGAACTTAAAAAAGAAGATATGACATCACTAGAGAGTTATATAAAGGAATACTACCAACAAATACTTAAAAGATTAAGGGAAATGGAAGCAGATCTTAATATTGAAGAAAAAAAGAGGTTACCTTTTTAATATTGCTATTTTAGACTTATATAGTATATTTGTACTATATATATATTAGTGATTATGTCTGTTTCTAAATCTAAAAATCTTGAACGAAAACTAGATAATTTTGCAAAAGAAGCAAAAAATGAATTGAATAATGTTTGCGGATCTTCATTATGGGAAAGCCTTGGGTTTGTTTTTTTTGATCAATTAAAAGATGCTGAAAAAATTGCGAAAGCAAATTTTTACTATGGTCAACTTCAAATAATTAATGAAATTAAATTTTCAATTTGAATTGCATTTGGTATTTTTACTGATGTAATTTTTCTTAAATCAATTTTGACCAATCTTTTTCTGATAATATTAACTTAGTAAAAGATTAATTAATGATTGAAACTTCAGGCGTAATAGAAAAGGAGCAGGGGAATGGATTTTATTTGGTTACTTTAGAACAGCCTGAAGGTCATCAATGTTTATGTAGAGCTGCAGGTAAATTGACTAAATTTAGAATTAAATTATTAGCTGGAGACAAAGTCTTGGTTGAGATAAGTCCTTACGATCTTTCTAGAGGGAGGATAACTTATAGGGAAAGAAATGCAGGTGGTGCTAGACCTACTACTAATAAAAATAATCCTAAGCGAAATAATAAATAAATAGTTAATTTAGATAATATTTTCTATCGCTTCTTTAAACTCACTTCTTTGTTTGACGCCTTGCCATTGTTTTTTTAATAATTTTTCTTTAAAAAGTTGAACTGTTGGTGTGCCGTTAATACCGGCTTGTTTTGCAATATCTTGATCTTTATCAATATCTATTTCAACGCCAAGAACTGCACCATCAAGTTCTTTAATTACTCTTTTTAACTGAGGTTTCAAAACATGACATGGGCCGCAGCTTGGGGAACTGAAAATTACTAAGATAGGTTTTTTACTCTCGTGATAAAGTTTCCTCAATGCATAACTGCCTTTTTGCCATTCAGAATTTGAATCGAAAGTATCTTCATTAACTTCTTCTTCATTAAAAACTGATGAATTAAGTTTTTTTTCTGGTTCGGGAGTTTCTCTGACTATAGTTTTTGATAAGTTTTTCTCTGCTAACCATCTTTCAGTAGCTAACGCTGCCATGCATCCAGTTCCTGCAGCGGTAACTCCTTGTCTCCACTCAGAATCAACAACGTCACCCGCTGCGAAGATGCCTTCAATAGATGTTTCTGGCCTTCCTGAATTGCAAGCAATATAGCCTTTATTATCTAAATCAATTTTGTTGCCTAAGAACTTCGTATTAGGTGTGTGCCCTATCGCGTAAAAAAGACCTTTTATATTGATTTCCCCTTTACCTTCTTCAGAGTGAATAGTTTCTATTCTCTCAAGCCATTCAGAACCATCAGCTCTATCAACTTTTGTGTTCCAATGAATTTCTATCTTTGGATTAGCTTTTACTCTATCAACCATTGCTGCGCTAGCTCTTAATTTTTCTGATCGAACAATCAAATGCACTTTGCTTCCATACTTTGTGAGATATGCTGCCTCTTCGCATGCAGAGTCGCCCCCTCCAATAACAGCTAATTCTTCATCTCTAAATTGTGGGGTGGCTCCATCACATATTGCACAAGCACTTATTCCTTTACTCCAGAATTTATCTTCATTTATCACGCCTAATCTATTTGCACTTGCTCCAGTTGCAATAATAATAGAGTTAGATTTTATAGTTCCCTCTAAAGTTTTTAATTCAAAGGGATGTGAATCGGTATTAATTGAGACTACATCACTTTCGTATAAATTAGTGCCCCATCTTTCTGCTTGAGCCTTCATTAGATCCATTAATTCGGGACCCATCACTCCATCTGGGAAACCTGGAAAATTTTCAACAAATGTTGTAGTCATTAATTGCCCACCTGGAATTCCACCAGAATTAAATCCTGTTACAAGTAATGGTTGAAGATTTGCTCGTGCAGCGTATATTGCAGCGGTGTAACCTGCAGGACCCGAGCCTATAATTACAACATTTTCTACGTTTGAATTCTTTTCTTTATTTTCCATTTATTTGCTAATTTCACTTCTAATAATAATGAACTGACCCAAATAATGTAGGGCGGATTCCACTCGATAGATTTATTACTCAATCGTTGACTTTATGGTCTAATAACTTTTTTAATTCCTTTGGGAAGTTTAAAACAGAATCTTTTAAATTTTCGTTCTTTTCTCCAATATGTAATATCCACTCTCTAAATTCTTCTGCGATTGCATAACTATCTTCATACCTTTCTAAAGTGTCCATTGCAGAAATTCTGTTGGTAGCCCAACAGGTAGCTATGTCGATCCTTTTTCTAATGAAATTGTCCATTGAAGGTTTTAAGTTGTATATAGATAAACACATCAGAGAACTTATGTATTGTCTAATAAGTTACAACTTTGTACTTCCAAACAATAATTTAATCTTTAATTTATATTTGAGCCATTTTTTGGATTAAATATAAAGAAACTATTAAGAAATAAAGTTAGACTGCCTCGCTGTGATTTGCAAGTAGCCTTTCAACTTCATCAAAACCCTCTTTAGCTGAATTAATTGCAAGTTCCTCGCTAACTTTTTCTTCTGATATTAATTTTGAGGATATTTTCTTTAAAAGAGTTTCTTTCTTTTCTCTTAGTGAACTAACAATTTCTTCTTCAATGATAGATTTTATTGCTTTAGAAATTATTTTTTTATCATTTGCTTCCTCGAATGTACCCTGAACTAATTCTTGAATGAATAATCGATGAACCTCACTACTCCTTAGAAAGCTTTCTGTGGCATTAATAATTCCTTCAACAAGAGCTTCATCCGGTTCAGAATCATTTTCTGCCAGCTTAAATTCCCAATCTAGATGTCTTCTTTGCCAGCCTGCTGAGTGGAGACTGGGCATAACTGTCTGTGAATAAGTATCAACTGACATTTCATAAATTCTCTCTGCTAATTTCTCGCACCAGTCTTTACCATGCTTTTCTAGATTTTTCTGCATAGCCTGCCTTGGAACAGCATGTCCACCATGATGACTGTGACAAACTCCATCAGGACATTCGATTGCTTTTATACTCATTTGATTATTTAGTACCTATATATTCTAGATAGCTATTTTTTATAGAAAAGAAAATATATTTTTAACAAAAATCCAAGACTTTTGACTTTCTTCAATTTATATTTAGTATGTTAAAAAAATAAATAAATTGACAAAGATACTTATTCCTTCCGAAACAAGCTCTGGTGAAAGGAGAGTTTCAGCTACACCAGAAGCGGTAAAGAAATTAAAAAGCCTTGGATGTGACGTTTATATAGAAAGTTCAGCAGGAAAATTATCAGGATTTAGTGACTTATTATATGAAGAATCGGGCGGAACAATAATAAACAACTTAGATCAAAACATTTGGGGTGAAGCTGACTTAATATTTTGTGTTCAAACACCATCAGAAGATAATTTAGCTAAGTTAAAGAAAGGTGCTTTTCTTCTTGGTCTTCTTAACCCATATGGTAATAAGGAGCTTCTTAGGATTATAAATAGTAATAAGATTTCAGCTTTATCACTAGAGTTGCTTCCGAGGATTAGTAGAGCTCAATCTTCAGATGTTCTTTCTTCACAGGCCAATATTGCTGGATATAAAGCAGTTCTTTTGGCTGCAAGTGAGTTAGATAGATATTTTCCAATGCTTATGACTGCAGCTGGGACAGTCCAACCTGCAAAAGTAGTAGTTCTTGGTGGAGGCGTTGCGGGATTACAGGCAGTTGCGACGGCGAAAAGACTTGGAGCAATAGTATTTGTATCTGATATTAGACCTGCTGTTAAAGAACAAGTAGAGTCCCTCGGAGCAAGATTTATAGAACTTCCTGAAGTTGAGGAAAAGCCAGGAGAGGAAGGAGGTTATGCAAAAGCTGTAACACCCGAATTCCTCTCAAAACAGAAGGCAACTTTAACTAAATATTTATCTGAAGCTGATGTTGCTATATGTACTGCGCAAGTTCTAGGTAAAAAGGCCCCTGTTTTAATAGACTCACCCATGATTGAAAAAATGAGGCCTGGAGCAGTAGTTATTGATTTAGCAGTTTCTCAGGGAGGGAACTGCGAAGGAACAAAATCAAATGAAACTATTATCAAAAATGGGGTAAAACTTATAGGAGCGGGAGAATTACCCTCTTCAGTTCCTTATGATGCAAGTTCACTTTATGCTAAGAACTTAACATCTTTGATTACACCATTTATAAAAGATGGTGTAATTAAATTAGATAAAGAGGATGAACTCATTTCTGGATGTTTATTAAGCGATGAAGGAGTTGTTCTTCAAAATAAAGTTTTTGAAAATTGAGGTTTTAAAATCATGTCTTTTATAAGTCTTCTTTGGGTTCTTTTACTTGGTAGTTTATTAGGCCTCGAGTTAATTGGAAAAGTTCCTCCTACTCTTCATACACCTTTAATGAGTGGAGCAAATGCAATTTCAGGAATAACAATGCTTGCAGCCTTGACTTTAATTGTAAAAGCAGAAGGTAACGTACCACTTTTAATCATTGGTTCAGTTTCTCTTGGATTTGCTCTTTTCAACGTTGTAGGCGGTTTCTTTGTAACTGATCGAATGCTCGCGATGTTTAGTCGTAAACCATCAAATAAGAAGTAATTTTTAACATGAATCTACCTGTAATCATTAAATTCGTTATTGACCTTCTAGCAGTACTTTTACTGGCGTTGGGAATAAAAGGGTTGTCAAAAGTAAAGTCAGCAAGGGATGCCAATAGATTAGCTGCATTTGCAATGTCGCTATCAGTAGTAGGATTACTTTCTTATTATTTAGGCACTTCTGGAATTGCTATTCAGTCTTGGATTTGGATAATAATTGGATCAATCATGGGCAGTTTATTCGGAGCAATTCTTGCAAAAAAAAGTACCTATGACCTCCATGCCTGAAACAGTGGCATTGTTCAACGGTTGTGGAGGAATGTCATCACTTTTAGTGGCCTTAGGAGTAGCTATTTTCCCTTTATCTAGTGGCCAAGAAAATTTTGATTTTTTTAAGTCACTTATTAACGAAGTTTCAATATCTGTTTCTATATTTGTTGGTGCAATAACTTTCACAGGTTCAATTGTTGCGATGGCAAAGTTACAGGGTTGGTTGTCAACTCCAGGATGGACTCAGAGCAAAGTTAGACATTTTGTAAATATTGTTTTTGCAGTTGCTTCCTTAATAGCCTTTTTTGATTTGATTAACGGCAATTCAAGTTCTATTTGGCTTTTAGTTATAGTTTCTTCTTTATTAGGGATTGGAGTTACTTTGCCAATAGGTGGAGCGGATATGCCAGTCGTTATATCTTTATTAAATAGCTATTCAGGGATTGCAGCAGCAGCAGCAGGTTTCGTTGTAGATAGTCAGCTTTTGATAGTAGCAGGTGCAATGGTTGGAGCGGCAGGTCTAATACTTACTCAAGTAATGTGCAAGGGTATGAATAGATCATTGGTCTCAGTTCTTTTTGGAGGATCTTTATCTGCACAAAGTACTACCTCTTCTGGTTCAGGAGAATATACAAATATAACTTCTTGCAGTGTTGAAGAATGCGCATTGACTTTAGAGGCGGCCAACAAGGTAATTATTGTTCCAGGTTATGGTTTGGCAGTAGCTCAAGCTCAGCATACTTTAAGGGAAGTGACAAAAAAACTAGAGCAAAATGGTATTGAAGTTGTTTACGCAATTCATCCTGTAGCAGGGAGGATGCCTGGGCATATGAATGTACTTTTAGCAGAAGCAGATGTTCCTTACGAGCAACTTAAAGAGATGGACGTTGTAAATCCTGATTTTCCAGCAACGGATGTTGTTTTAGTCTTAGGAGCAAATGATGTGGTTAATCCTCAAGCTAAAAATGATAGCTCTTCTCCTTTATATGGTATGCCAGTTCTTGATGTGCAGGAAGCAAGAACGGTATTTGTAATTAAACGTGGTATGAGTGCAGGTTACTCCGGAATAAAAAATGATTTATTTGATCTGCCAAATACCTCAATGGTCTTTGGTGATGCCAAAAAGGTGCTTAATGATTTGATTGGAGAATTAAAGGATCTTGGAGTTGGGGAGAAATAATAGTATATCTTTAAATTTTTCAGATTATTTAAAAAATAAGCCATTTAGAGAAGTCTTACCCTGGATAGGTGGCGACTTACAAACTTTGAGAGATACTTTTGTTATTGATTTTGGTAAATCAATAACAAATAAAAAAATATTCTTTCCGATTAATAAAATTCTTTCTAAAAAATTTGAATCTGATTATCTTTTAGGTTTTTTAGAATTACCTGAAAACTTAAACTCACTTAGGGGTTTTGTAATCGTTACACATGGTTTAGGGGGCTCAACTAAACGGTTTGGTTTAAGAAGAATATCTAGGAAATTAGCAAATAATGGTTTTGGAGTTCTTAAATTAAATCTAAGAGGATCTGGATCAGCAAGATATTTAGCTAAAGGAAATTATTGTGCTAAATGCTCCAGTGATGTTATTTCAGCAATTAATTATTTTAAAAAATTGATTAATTTAGAGTTCAAAGATCTTATGAAAAGGAATAATAATCTTCCAATTTACGGAGTTGGATTATCTTTAGGCGGAACAATTCTTCTAAATGCCTGCCTAGATTACGATGAAAACAAAGGAGAAAAACTTCTAGATGGCCTTGCTTGCGTGAGTACCCCTTTAGATTTATCTTCCTGCAGTCTCTGTATTGAAAAACCTAGAAATTATATCTATCAAAAATGGTTACTTCACCGCTTAAAAAATCAGTTATGGGACGGATTTAATGATGAGGGCAAAATATTTAATAATGAGAAACTAAGAATAAAAATTAGAAATTTAAAAAGTATTAGAGAATTTGATCAGAAATTTACAGCTCCAAGTTGGGGATTTAGTTCTTTAGAAAATTATTATATTAAAGCTTCTCCAATATTTAGAATCCAAAACTCAATAATAAAATTACCTCAAATGCTTTTTATTCATGCCAAGGATGATCCTTGGGTTCCATATAAGGATACTTTGAATTTAAGAAAAGAATCTATTGATAAATTCACTATTTTTATAACTGAAAGAGGAGGTCATAATGGTTTTCACTCTATTAATGGCTGCTGGTCAGACGAAGTAGTAAAGAACTGGTTTATTAGTATCTAGGACTATTTAAAAATGGTGTTTTTTTAAAAATCCATTTTTCTATTGGCTTACCTTTAATAATATGTGAGGTAAAAATTTCTGAAATTTTTTCTGGAGAAACTTTCTCGTACCAAATACCATCAGGCCACACAAGAAGAATTGGGCCGTTCTTACATATTCTTAAACAGTCAGCTTTTGATCTTAATATATGGACGTTTTTTGTACAGGGATCATTCTCAAATTTTTTTAAAGTCTTTTTTAGACATTCCCATGTTTTTTGACCTTCATTGCCTTTAAAGCATTTCTGTTTTGTGGGTGTTGCGCATAGTAGAAGATGTTTTTTTATATTCACTTTTATCCAATACTTACGTATTTTTTTCCTTTTTTAATTTCTTGCTCAACAAAAAGTCTGGCCCAATTGTCTACTTCAAGAATATCCTCCAATTCGGGACTCAAATTCAAATTCTCCATATGTGATTCACAAGCTTTACTTATAAATGTTGGAATTTCTTGAAAAGAAATTTTTTCTTTAAGGAATTTTTCAACAGCCATTTCATTAGCCGCATTTAAGACTGCGGGCATAGTCCCAGAAGATTTTCCTGCGGCATAGGCAAGTCCCATGCATGGATATTTAAACTCGTCTGGCTTTTTAAAAGTTAATTTTCCAATTTCACTTAGGTTTAATCTTTTCCAATTTGTTTTAAATCTTTCAGGCCAACTCATCGCATATAAAATGGGTAGTTTCATATCTGGCCAACCTAATTGAGCTAATACTGAAGAATCTTCCATCTCAATCATTGAATGAATAATACTTTGAGGGTGGATAACTATTTCGATATTTTCGTAAGAGGTCCCAAATAAATAATGAGCTTCTATAACTTCTAATCCCTTATTCATAAGAGTTGCAGAATCTACAGTTATTTTTTTTCCCATATCCCAATTAGGATGAGAAGTTGCATCTTCCACTGTGACATGCTTTAAATCCTCAACGGCCCAATCTCTGAAAGCACCACCAGAAGCTGTTAAATGTATGGCTTTTAAACCTTTAGGTACCTCTCCTGTTGAAAAATCTGCATTTTCATAATTGGGTAATCCTTGTAAACATTGAAAGATGGCAGAGTGTTCTGAATCAGCAGGTAAAAGCCTACTATTATTTTTCTTTAATGCAGGAATAACAATTGGCCCTGCCGCAATTAAAGTTTCTTTGT
This sequence comes from uncultured Prochlorococcus sp., assembly GCA_902558895.1. GTDB lineage: Bacteria > Cyanobacteriota > Cyanobacteriia > PCC-6307 > Cyanobiaceae > Prochlorococcus_A. Next base: position 1,762 of record CACEFS010000018.1, on the reverse strand, counting down.
TAGCAAGTGCAATATTTTTCCCCGCACTAATTGCTGACATTGTTGGAATTAAGCCTGCACAGCCTACTATCCCTGTAACCACAGTATCTGCCTTATCCCATGCTGCAACTGCGTTAATACCCTCCTTTCCACTCAAAACCAAGGGAGAACTATCTAAATTTAAGTTATTAATATTATCTTTTAAATCTTCTATAAGATTTTCATCCTCAATTGCAACTACCTCTGGGTTATGAGTTTTAACTTGTTCGGTTAATAAATTAATATTTCTTCCTGCCGAAAGAGCTACGGCTTTAAACTTATCAGGCTGCTCACTAGCTATTTCGAGAGTTTGAGTCCCAATTGAACCAGTAGAACCGAGCACAGTAATGTATTTCAATTTTCTCTGATATTTCTAATATCTTCCCATTTAAAGGTGTATTTAAAAAACAAAAATTTCAAATTGGTTTTTTTCTTAAAATTTAAACCCTTATCCATGTTGTTATTTCTTTTGATTGATCAATAAGTTCAATCCCTTTTTCTTTTAGCAAATTCCTAATTTCATCGGCCTTCGTATAATTCATTTCTTTTTTTGCTTTCAATCTTTCATTAATCAGAATTGATATTTCTTCTTCTTTTATTTTACTTTCTTTTACTAAAACTTCTTTTTTAAGACCAAGTACCTCAGTTAACTTTTCAAGAGTTTTAAAATTCTCAAGTAGAAAGAATTTTTCATTTAGGCCTATTTTAAAACCTTCTATCCTTTGAAATTGGTTTAAAAAGTTTTTTAATGGTTTTGCTAAATCGTAAATAATTGCAATAGCACCTGCTGTATTTAGGTCATTTCCAAGAGCCTCAGAAAATTTAAGTTTTTTTTGAGATAATTCAAAGCTTATTTTCTCTTTATATTCGTCTTCGATAGATTCATTCTTATCTATAGATTTAAAAGCATCTTTTGTTAGATCCAAAAAAGAAAGGGCTACATTAATGTTTTTCCAAGCTTCTGAAGCACTCCTTAAAGCTTCTTCAGTAAAATCAAGTGGTTTTCTATAATTCACAGTCATAACAAAATATCGCAAAGTCATAGGGCTTATACCTGACTTAATTAGCTCTCTGATAGTTTTAAAATTTTTAAGGGATTTACTCATCTTTTGTCCATTTACATTGACCATCCCATTGTGTAACCAATAGTTCGCTAGCTTTTTGCCATTGGCTGCTTCTGATTGGGCGATTTCATTCTCATGATGTGGAAAAATCAAATCAGAACCACCTAAATGGATATCGATAGTATCTCCTAATTCATCTTTAACCATCGCCGAACATTCAATATGCCATCCTGGCCTACCTTTACCCCATGGCGAATCAAAAAATGGTTCATCATCTTTGGCTTTTTTCCATAGCGCAAAATCTTGCGGATTAAGTTTTTTACTATTTTCCTCATTAACCATTCTTCCTTGCTGATTGATATTTTGTTCTTGTAAATTTTGATTACTTAGCTTTCCATAATTTTTATTTTTGAAAACAGAATAATAAACATCTCCATCCCTAGAGTATGCATAACCTTTGTCCTCAAGGATTGTTATGAAGGAACAGATATTGCATATATGATTCGTTGCTCTTGGCATGCTATCCGGACGCATTATCCCTAAAGAATCCATATCTTTGTGAAATTCAATGATATTCTTTTCAGATATTTCCTTCATTGAACTGCTTTCTTCTTTCGCTCTTTTTAAGATCTTGTCATCAATATCTGTAAAATTTTGAACATACTTCACTTTGAAATCAC
>CACEFS010000017.1 GCA_902558895.1 uncultured Prochlorococcus sp. | reverse complement strand
ATAAAGCAAGCATATGTCCAAGATGTAGCAGCTCCAAAAGCAGAAAGGATTCCAATCAAAACGAATAATTTTTAAAAATTTATTTTATAAATTGAGTAAATGCTAAAAAGAATACGTAAATAAGAATCAAAATCCCCGGTAAGTACTGAATTAGTGATTGGAAATTATTTTTTTTCATGTTTCTAAAATGATTATTTTAAACAGTTTTTTTATTAGTAGGGTACAAACTCTCTAACTTCTTTCTTCTTTGAACTTTCGCATTAATTCTTTCTTCTTTTTCTTTTTTCTTGATCTCATCATTTATCTTATTTTGTCTATATCCAAACCAAAGTAGAACCCAAATAACAGAAGTTATTAAAAGAAGAGCAGTATATTGACCAGTCATAGGAAAACTGGCCTCAGAATATTTAACGTAAGAAAATAACAAGCTCATTTAATTAACTTAAAGCATAAAAATAACGACTGTGTTGATTTTTCTAGAAATTTAAAAATTAGCGAATCGCAGTTATTTATTATGTAGTTTTAAAGATTTATATTTATTTTTTTATGGTTTTTGGACTAATTTTTCTTTATAACTACTTGCTATTATCAGATTGAAGCATATTAAATAATAAGTTTTTGGAAACTTTTGATTTAGCAGTTGTTGGAGGCGGTGCAGCCGGTTTTATGACAGCAATAACTGCTGCTGAAAATGGAGTAAAAAGAATAATAATTCTTGAAGGAACTTCAAAACTTATGGAGAAAGTAAGGATTAGTGGAGGGGGAAGATGTAACGTCACCAATGCGACATGGATACCGAATGAACTAATTGAGAATTACCCCAGAGGTGGAATTCAGCTCTTGGAATCATTTAATCGTTTTGCTGCTGGAGATGTATACGATTGGTTTGAGAAAAAAGGTTTAAAATTAAAAATTGAGGAAGATCTAAGAGTATTCCCAGTGTCTAATTCTTCTTCAGATGTTATTGATTGTTTGAGAAAAAGTGCTTTATCAAAAAACGTAGAGATACTAACAAAATTTTTTGTAAAAGAAATTGCAAAAACTCCAGATAATATATTCAATATTTTTAGTCTTAAAAAAGTAAAGGTAACTGCAAAAAATATTATTCTTTCAACTGGTGGTAATCCAAGCGGATATAAATTAGCTCAAAATCTTGGACACACCATTATTAAACCTGTACCATCGCTTTTTACTTTTTCCACAAAAGAACCAAATTTGGATGAATGTAGTGGGGTATCGATAAGGGGCATAGATATAGAAATTAATTTAAACAATAAGAATTTTCAAAATAGAGGCGATTTACTAATAACGCATTGGGGGTTTAGTGGGCCAGCAGTATTAAAACTTTCATCAATTGCAGCAAGGGAACTTTTTAGCCAAAAATATAAATTTAATTTAATCATTAAATGGTCTTCTTTAAGTTATGAGGAGTTGAAAGAAAAAATTAGTTATTTAAGATTAAATAAAGGTAAGGTGAATCTTATTAATAATAGACCTGTTCCACTATTAACAAAAAGATTATGGATTTTTTTATTAAAGAAAATAGGTATTGATAAAGAGAAAAAGTGGGCTGATTTACTGGCGGATGAAAGAGAGAAAATGATAAATACTTTAATGAGGGATAAATATATAATTTCGGGCAAAGGTCCATTTGGAGAAGAATTTGTTACTTCGGGAGGCGTAAAAATTAATGAGGTTAATTTTAAAAGTATGGAGAGCTTAATTTGTCCAGGGTTATTTTTTTCTGGAGAAGTTTTGGATGTTGATGGGATCACTGGTGGATTTAATTTTCAACATTGTTGGACAAGTGGATGGATCGCTGGGATAGCAGTCTCAAAGTTAAATCAATCAATAATAAATTAATAAGTAATAAATCAGTAAGTAACAATTCAATAAGTTTATCTTTTTTTTATTAAGTATTAGACGGAAAAAGTTTTTTGGAGAAACTTTAATTTTAAAGTTTTAATTATTGGTGAAGATTAATGCAGAATCTTGTATCAAAAAAAGAAGAAGAGGAAAGAAGATTAAAAGCTTTAGCAGAATATAGGATTTTGGGAACCAAGCCAGAATCATGTTATGACGATATTACAAAAATTGCTGCCACAACCTGTAATGTGCCTATTTCTTTAATGACATTGGTAGACAAAGATAAACAATGGTTTAAATCCAAAATAGGACTTCAAATATCAGAAACTAGAAGAGATTGGTCTTTTTGTACCCATGCAATAAAAGAAAATAGTCCATTAATTATTCATGATGCTTTCCAAGATAAAAGGTTTATAAATAATCCATTGGTAACAGGAGACCCCAAGATTCGTTTTTATGCAGGTTTTCCCCTTAGAAATAGTGATGGTAATAAACTTGGAACTCTTTGTGTAATAGACAGAAAACCAGGAAATCTAACTATACAACAATTCAATATTATGGAATTATTATCTAAGCAAATAGTTTCATTTTTAGAGCTTAGAAAAAAGTCATTGAACTTGCTAGATGCTTTGTCTAACTTGCACAAACAGGAAGGTATTTTATCTGTCTGTTCATATTGCAGAGAAGTGAAAAATAAGGAGGGCGATTGGATGCATTTAGAAAAATATCTTTCGAAAATTAGTGATATTAGATTCAGTCATGGCGTTTGTGATAATTGTATGGAAAAACATTTCCCAGATGTAATCGAAGTATGGAATAAAAAGGATTTCTTTGAAGATGGTCAAAAAAGGTTTTTAGAGTCCTAGATTCAATACCTGATTTTTTATTGTTTAATTTATTTTCTAAACAAATTCTTTATTTGGTGGTTAGTATTGTATAAATTTTGACTAGAAAATGTTATTAGGAACTTTATTTACAGGTGAAATTGCTAAAAGTGCATTAGTAGCATATGTTCATTATTTAGGAATAATATTGTGTTTCGGTTCTCTTTTGTTTGAAAGATTGACTCTCAAAGTAGGTCTTAATAGAAATGAGACGATCTCAATGATAATTGCAGATGTTGTTTATGGTTTAGCAGGAGTTGCGATATTAGTTACTGGGATTTTGCGTGTTAAGTATTTTGGTCAAGGAGGTGATTTCTATACAGGTAATCCAGTGTTTTGGATAAAGGTTTCTCTCTATATTATTGTGGGATTACTTTCTTTATACCCAACAACAACCTATATTTTATGGGCTATTCCATTAAGTAAGAATAATTTACCTGAAATATCTGAAAATCTTGTCAAGAGGTTCAGACTAATCATTACTACTGAATTAGTTGGCTTTGCAACAATACCTTTGTTTGCCACTCTCATGGCTAGAGGTGTAGGTTTAGGTTGAATAATTTATTTCTAGAAAGAAATTGTTTAATAAGTGCAAACAAACTATATAGATGGAGTTTAAGTTATAAGATTTCTAAATCTAAAAATGAGATTATCTTTATTGGTTTAAATCCCTCATTATCGGATGAAGTTTTCTTGGACAACACAACAAAAAAGATAATCAAAATTTCGAAAAACAATAATTACGGCAAAGTAAAATTAATAAATCTATTTGCTCTTATTTCAAGCAAACCAGAAAAACTTTTTAAACATAAAAACCCTGTGGGATATCTAAACAATAATCATATTTATAAAAACTTAAAACATTGGTCTGAAAGTAAAAACTGTGATTTATGGTTAGGTTGGGGCAACAAAGGTGAATTTCTAAATAGAAATAAAAGAATATCAGAAAAAATAATGCAATATAACTCAATTAGGAAAAATAATTTTGATAATCCTCTTGGACCGCTTTTAATTAAGAAAACAATCAAAGATAATCCAATACACCCTCTATATTGTTCTGATTATTCCATCCTCCAATCTTATTTTTAGGTAACAAGGCTCAAATGCAAACCAGTATTTTTAGCTAATCCATTAAATATGTGTTAATTTCTATTTGTTAAGTTAACCTGATATGAAAATTTCAAAGCAATTAAATAAACTGAAAAACTTGAATGTTGAGGCAGAAAAATGTTCTACAAGAGAAGAAGCAAAAAAAATAATTAATAAAGCAAATAAAGCACAAAGTAAAATCAACAAATAAATAAAAAGTAATTTCACTTATTCATAAATTATAATTTTCAAAAATATTTAATTTACACAAATACACCATGTTTATTTCTTAGTATTTATGTCTTTGAAAATAATTAAAATAAGGAAATCGCACGAAAGATTCAGATCGACTAGAGAATGGCTAAATTCGATGCATTCATTTTCTTTCGCAGAGCATAGAGATCCAAAATGGGATAATTTTGGGAAAATTAGAGTTATAAACGAAGATATTATTTCTCCTAATGCAGGATTTAATACACATTCTCATGCAAATATGGAAATAATTACTGTCGTTACAAAAGGAGCAATAACTCATAGAGACTCTTTAAACAATCTCGGAAAAATTCACAAAGATGAAGTACAAGTTATGTCTGCAGGTAGTGGAATTTCTCATAGCGAGAAGAATGAAGAAAATGAGAACTGTAAGTTGTTCCAGATTTGGATATACCCTCAAAAAGAAAATATCAAACCTAGATATGATCAAATTTCATTAAATGAAAAGTTGTGGGACAATCTTATTTTTAATTACAAAGACGGTAAAAATAATAAGCTTTTTCTAAATCAAAGTATCTCTTTATGGCGTTGTAAATATAAGCCAATTAAAGAAAAAAAATTGCCATTAAAAATCGATAAATATAATTGGATACAAATAATAGAAGGTAATCTTTTATTAAAAAGTAAAGACTCTAATTCAAATATATTTCTCGAATCTGGAGATGGCTTGGGTTTTGAAGTTAATTATTATGATGAAGTTTCTATAGATACTGAAAAAAACTTAGATTTTCTCTTATTTTCGATGCCTTCCTTATAATTTATCTGTTGTTTTACCCATCAACTCCTTTATTAAATGCATTTAAGGCTTGCAAAGCCATATTAAGGTGAACTTCCATAGCACCAAGTGCAATTAAAGAATTTGGTGATTTATCTTTTAGTAAATTCTCTTTTCTTTTTGATAACTCATTAACTACCTTCTTAGTTGAAGCTTCCCAATTGTTGATTAACTCTTCAAATTCTCTTTTTTCAGGGCTTTCTATTTCTGCTAATTCATCAGAAAAATTAGAATCCTTTTGTGCCTTAAGCATCAAGTAACTTAATTTTTTATGACTTATTGCTTGAGGTAAATTGTTAGATTCACTCATTGCTAGTGGTTAATTTATAGTCAAAATCTAACTAATTAAGCGAATATTTGCTAGAGGGTAAACGGTTGTGATGACCGACCTGAAAATTACGAAATGATACTTGAACAAAAAATGGATTTATTAACCTTTAATTTTTCACTTATTAGTTTCTTGAAATAATCTCCACGCTCTTCATAATTTTTAAATTGATCAAAACTAGAGCATGAAGGCGAGAATAACAATGTTCCGACCCTATTATTTTGTAAATAATGAAAAACAAAATTTAAAAGCTCTTTAAGTTCTGAAAATTCAAAAATATTTTTTTTAAATCCTTCATTAATAAGCGCCATTTTTAGGACTTTTGAGCTTTCTCCAAAAAGGAAAACACATTTAACTTTTTTCTTTAAAACTTTTATCCACTCACTATATTCATTACCTTTTAATCTACCCCCAGCAATGATTATTATTTGACCTTCAATTGAACTTATTCCCGCAATAGATGAGTCAAAATTTGTAGCTTTACTATCATTAATGATTTCCAGATCATTATTTTTATAAATTGTTTCCATCCTATGGGGTAATTGTTTGTAATTAGATAAAGAATCTTTAATCTTCTTGCCAGATACTCCAACTTTTCTTGCTGCTGCAATTACCAATAAAAGATTTTGAAGATTATGCATTCCTTTTAAAGAAAAATGTTCCAGTTTGAATAATTTCTTCCCTCTCTCAACAATGTACGCTTGTTCATCTATCCAATAATCGCAATGAATTAAATTTGATTTATCGAAACTAGTTGTTATCCAAACCCCTCTTGATAGCGAACTGTAGTGATTTCTTAGGTTTTTATCGTCATAATTATAAATTCTAAAATCAGATTTTTCTAACAAGCTTTTTTTTATGTTGAAATAGTTTTCAAGTGTTTTATGTCTTTCAAGGTGATCTTCTGTGAAGGTTGTCCATATTCCAATATTAGGTTTTACTTCTGGAGATATTTCTATTTGATAACTGCTTAATTCAGCTACAACCCAATCAATTTTTTCATGTTTTTTGGAGTGAGCATACTTACATAAAGGAGTACCAATATTTCCAGCAAAAGGAGCATATAATCCAGTATTACAGAGTATATGGCTTAGTAGATGAGTAACAGTAGTCTTGCCATTAGTTCCAGTAATACCTATCCAATTTGTGTCTTTTAAAACTTCCCATGCAACATTAATTTCTCCAATTACTTTAATTCCCTTTTTTTTTAATTCAATAATAGTTATATGGTCATAAGGTATTGATGGACTTACAACAACAGATTCGATCTCTTTCAAAAAAGGTTGAATTTCTTCAAATACAAATTCTTTATTTAGAGAAACTATGATATTAAGCTCTTCTAATGCTGTTTTTCTTTCTAAAAATTCTATCCTATCTTTACTTTCCCAAACAATTACTCTCTTATTTATGCTTCTCAAATACTTGGCAGCCCAAAATCCAGATTTACCTAATCCAATTACAAGATTAATATTTCTTTTACTTGAATGATTATCTATCATTAAATTTATAATTAAATTTATATTAATTGTGTTTAAAGGGTAATTCAATTATGAGATCTTTCTTCAGTATTTATAGTATTCGCCCAAGAAAAGTTAATTAATGGAAGATAATACTGCAAAATATTGGTTCTCTTGGTTTTATGAAAAGTGGGAGAAAAATGCTCCAGGTGAATTAATTGAACAGGGTTTAACTCCGTCTCAGATTGCTGAGCGCTTTGTTAATGAAAACCATGATAGTTTTGTTCAATTGTCAAAAAAAATTGATGAAAAAAATTATGATGCCTTAACAGAATTTATGAAACTCTCAGAAAGTGAATTACATATCTTGAAGTATTTTCTAAAGTTAGTAAAAATGAAAAATTTATAGGAAGTTATTAAGTATTTCGAGGCTTTTTTCCCATAAATTTTTTCTTTCTTTTTTATTCATGGCGAAAGGAGAAGTAGGGGATAGTTTTGGATGGCCTCTGAAATTAAATCTAGGACCATAATGATCACCGCCTCTTGCGACTGGTGAAGTAGCTGCAAAAAGCTGAGGTAAAGCACCCATCTCAGCAGTTTGAAAAATAGGACTAAATAATTCCAATGAGAATGTTTCTAATGGACCAGGGTTAGGTTTTTGAGCAGTAAAGAGATTTGTTTTTGCAATTCCTGGGTGAGCAGCTAAAGAAAGTATATTTTTGTGCTTTAAGTTCTCATTTAGTTCCAAAGCAAACATTACATTTGCCAATTTGCTATTGGAGTAAGATTCCCATTTGTTGTAATAGTTCTCGGCTTTCAGATTTTTCCAACCAACTTTGCCAAAAAATTGTGCTCCAGAAGTCACCGTCACTATTCTAGATTCTTCTTTTTTTTCAATAATTGGAAGTAGCTTTAGAGTTAAAAGCATATGAGCTAAATGATTAACTGCAAATTGTATTTCATATCCTTGGGCACTAAGAGTTTTAGGCGGATGCATAATGCCTGCATTATTGATCAGTAAATCCAAATTTTCAAAATTATCAAAAATTTTGGACTGAACTTCAACAATATTTTTTAAATCTGATAAATCTAATTCTAAAGGTGTAAATAATCCTTCGGGATTAAGAGCTTTAAGTTTTTTGATAGTTTGATTAGCTTTTTCAAGTGATCTACAAGCTATAACAACATGAGCATTTTTTTCTGCTAAGGCTTTTGCAGTGTAGTATCCAAGACCACTATTGGCTCCAGTAATTAGAGCTGTTTTGCCTGTAAGGTTTGGAATATTAGATGTTTCCCAGTTAGAGATTTTAGGTCTTGAAATAGTGGCAGTCATTTAGTAATCCTGCAAATTGCTTTGGAAATTAACCAAAATTTAAATACTTTTCCACTGTAAATACTTGAATTCAGTATCGTGAGCTCTTATTGAAGGTACTATTTAATATTATTTTTCAATTGCATATTGCCATTCGTTATTTTGAGATAAACTTTTCTCTCTAAGTAACTGTAATTTCCTACTATTTATTTTTACAACTATCCCATTAGTTGGATATTTCGCAAATATTTTTTTCTCTAACCAATTTTTTTTATATATTTGGATTTCGCTTGTATGATTTGTGAAGTAACTGTCAGTGGTGCTGAAGCCACATTTTTTAAGATAGTTAAGGGTTTCGTATTGATTAAGTCTTCCATTAAGTATTTGGAAACAGCAAAAGCGGAGACTTTCTCCAATCCCTTTCTTATCATTGAGGTATTTTCTTGTAATTCTTTGGGAAATGCCGGCAACTTGGTTTGTAGCGTATAGTTCACCTCTAATTTGAAAATCTCGTTTGATAGGAATACAATCGGGGATATTTTTAATTTGTTTAATTTTGCTTGAGACATCAATTCCTTTTTTTGTAATAGCTTTATTAAACTTGCCATCTAGATATCTAATTGCAATAGCACAGCCATCAATTTTTGGTTGAATGCTTAATCTTGTTTTTGTTAATAAACTTTCCAAAAATTCTTTATAGTTTTCTTTGGCTAATTTTGGCAAAAGTTTATTATTTTTTTGATTAAAGTAGTCAGGCTCTCGATCAACAGGAATAAAGAGCTTTTCAAGTTGCTTAAATGCATCATCCGAAATTATGCCTTCACCTATTCTGTATTGTTCATCAAGATACTTAACATCTCTCACTAATAAATTATTCAAAATAATTTTGATAAATATTTAAAAATCTTTTAGAAAAAATCATTTCAATAAAGATTTGAAAATTAAAATTAGATCTAAAAAGTAATTGACCACTAAATATCCTCCCACGCAGAGAGCGATTTAAGAGTATAAAATGTCCTTACAAAGTGTTTAAATTAAATACTTCAATCAAACATATTTACTTAAAAGTGAAGTAGAAAATTTTGAGAATAAATTTAAATGCAAATTTTTGAAATTTCTATCAATACAAAAAAAAATTTTTAAAGTTATTAGAAAATGTCATTTTTATTAAAAGCTCAAAATACCTGGGAAAATTTTGCGAAATACAAAATCAATGATTATGCAAAATTAAGAAATTTTGATTTTGGGCCAAATAACGAAAGTTCAGTTTCAAAATTATCGCCTTTCATTACTCATAGAATATTATCGGAATATGATCTGATACATGATATTAAAAGTAAGTACAAAATCAAAAATTCAACTAAATTTGTTGAAGAAATATTTTGGAGGGTCTACTGGAAAGGGTGGATGGAAAATAGACCTAAAGTTTGGAGAAATTTTATTTCAGAAAACAATCTCGATTTTGATTATGAGTTATATGAAAGTGCAATTAATGGCAATACAGAATTAGATTTTTTTAATTCTTGGGTACATGAATTGAAGCAGTACAACTATTTGCATAACCATACAAGAATGTGGTTTGCGAGTACTTGGATATTTAATTTAGGCCTCCCATGGCAATTGGGAGCAAAGTTTTTCTTTAAATACCTTTTTGATGGAGATGCGTCATCTAATCTCCTCAGCTGGAGATGGGTAGGAGGATTGCAAACGAAGGGAAAACAATATCTTTTTTCATCATCAAACCTCAGAAAGTTCTCAAATAATAGATTTAATGTAGAAAAAATAAGTAATCAACAAATTTTTCTTGAAGAATCTAATCAAATACCATTTGAAGATGAGATTTATAAAAATGATATGGATCCTAAATCAGATAATCTGATTATGTTTGAAAATGATCTGCACCTTGCAACCCTTAAAAATTTACTCCCAAGCTATAAAAAAGTATTTATTATCCTTTTAAAGGATGAACAAAGACAAATTAAATTGTCTGAATCTGTATTGAAATTTAAACAAGATTTGATCTCTGAATTTGTAGAACAATTTGATAATGTTGAACAGATTGATCCTTATTCATTGGAAAATACTTTTAAAAATACTAACGAAATAGACATTATCTATCCTGGAGTGGGAGAAAATTATGATTTCATAACTGAGTTTAAAAATTTACACCATAAAAAAATTTTTAATCTTGTAAGGGATGAAGATTTATTTGCTTGGAAATTTGCTAAAAGAGGGTTTTTTAAATTTAAAGAAAATATTCCAAAAATAAATCAGAGAATATTAGAAAATTTTTCAAAAAATAATTTTTAACTTAGTTGAATCCCTAATCAGAAAATAATCCCTCTGCAAAGTAGGTATAAATACTTATTTAGGTGCGACTTTTGCTCTTTAATCCACGATGGATACTGTGACTAGTTATTTTTACTTAAGGATAAATTTTTAATAGTGCTTTCAACAATTCTTACCAAGTCGTTTAGCAAAGATACTGCTTTATTAATTCTTAGAGTTATAACTGGAACTGTTCTTATACATCACGGTTACGAGAAATTAGCAAACATAGAAAATTTCGCTGATGCTTTTGTAAGACCATTACATCTCCCATTTCCAATATTTTTATCATATATAGCGGCATTCTCAGAAATAGGTGGTAGTTGGTTATTAATTATCGGCTTAGCCACAAGATTCGGAGCTTTGGCGATTGTTGGAACAATTTCTGTAGCTATATATCATGCACTTGTTACTTCAGGTTTTAATATTTTCTTACTAGAGCTTTTACTTTTATATTTCGCTTCAGCAACTTCAATTGCATTAACAGGTCCTGGTAATTTCTCCCTGGATGAAGTCATTATCAGAATTTTGAAATCAGAAGATGAGGAGGAAATTATAACTTCAACAAAATCAAAACCTTCCAAGCAAGTTGAATTTAAAGAAGAAACAAGTAAAGGTGGCTTATTTCAATTTTTGCAAGCGAACATACTCTCAGATACTTCAAGCTAACTTTTTAGGATAAAGGTTATTGATTAGCTCTAACCTTTTTCTATAGTTATTTCTCTTCTCAAGTTTTATCTTAATTGTTGCTTCAGAAATACTTATAAATAGTCCTATAGCTGTAACCCAAGATAAAAATATAAAAGGGTTTTCTGGAATTTCAGAGAAATTCATATAAGTAATACTTCTTTTTTTAAAGTGACTGATCACTATACGTTTTTCAACCTAAATATACAATTTAGAAATATTTAAGGATTTATTTCAATTTTTTCCCATTTCTTGATCTTTTCCCAAAGATATCGTTTATGAACAGGCTGTTCTAATTTAAGAAGATCTACTGAATCGATTTCAAAATTTAGAACTACAAAATTTTCTGACTTGGGTAGATTGCATAATTTTTTATAAGCAGATTGGACTTTTGGGTTTATTTTCTCTCCAGGAGATCCCCAAAACCAAGAAGATTTTGATTTTTCTGATAATAAATCCCAATAATTTTTGTTGTCAGTTAATTCATGTATTTTTCCTTTGAATCTATATTGTGATTTGGATTTCAAAAAGAACCATAATATTTCTGCATTAGGGTTAGATTTTAAATGCCCAATTTTTTCACTTCTTCTATCTGTAAAAATAATCATTGAACTATCTTTATGCCATCCTCTGAAAACAACTGTTCTTAATCTTGGCTCATTTTCTTCGCTGACTGTTGCAAGCTGTATCCATCTATTAGAGGGTGATTTGCCCTCTTTTTTTCTAGAAGATTTTAAATCTTGCCTCCAACTGGGTAGGTTGTTATCAGGCATTTAATTTAGGCAAAATTAGACCACTTTTCTTTTTGTATTCTTCGAATGAATCATATTTTGAGAGTGATTTATCTTTTTTTATCATTCTTGGGAGAAAAACTATAGAGAAAAATATTGCAAGAATTGCTAATGGAACGAAACTCATTGAGAGGATGGCGAATGATAGATAAATTAGTATTTCTCCAAGATAATTTGTATTCCTTATATTTTCGAAAAATCCTTCTTTAATTAGATCTTTTTTTAATTTAAGAGAAAAATATTTTTGGGCATCACTTGCAAAGTGTAGAAACACTCCAATTATATTTATAGATACAGAAGCAGCTATTACAATATTTGGAACAGATTTCTGAGATGAGATAAGAATGTAGGGAGCTACCCAGTAACTCCCAAGGAAAATAAAACCAGTAACTGAAGTTAAAAAATTGATTTTTTCTTTAAAATAAGGATCTGGAAATATCTTTTCTTTTAAAAGCCAAAGTAAACCATAAGTACCGTGCAGAGCTAAATAAACGTAGGGAGCGATTGTAAAATTATCAAAAAAAATCATAAGACCTATCACTACAAATGCAGTTAGCCCCTTATGAAGATTAATTATTTGGTTAAGTTTCATCTTTTTGAATAATCTAAAAAATGAAATTATTTTCTGTGGATCTAATCTAAGTCGTCAAAAGTTTTAATGGGCGATACTGGATTCGAACCAGTGGCCACTACCGTGTCGAGGTAGTGCTCTACCACTGAGCTAATCGCCCAAATTGAAGAAATTTTTTATTCCCCTTATAAGAAAATAGCAGGTTGCGTTTCATTTTCTAAGTAATTTAACTTTCCATCGTTCTCTTTTGGTTATTTCTAAATTTAGAATTTCAATAAATCCTTTATTTTCAAGTTCTAGTTTGTCCCCAATTTTTAGATTAATAGTTGGCTTATTAACTTTGCTTCCATTTAATCTGAGCATTCCATTTTCTATCCTTTCAATGATTTTGGTTCGTGATACCCTAAAGCCAGCTGAAGCTATAGCATCTAATCTTGTTGAAGCTTCTACTGTATTTACAAGTTTTTTTGATCTTCCAGAAGGTATTTGTAATTCATCTATCCCTACTACATTAACTTTTACTTTTACGTCTCTCAAATAAAAAATCTTTTCATCTATATGCTTAATATCTGAATTATCAATTATCCCTTGTGCTCCCCTATCGCCAATAGTCCATATATCTCCAACTTTTATTTGATTAACCCCATTTTCAATTAAGAGTGATCTAAAGTCGTCTTGTGTAGCATTATCAAATAAAAAATTTCCATTAATTTTTATTCCTTGAGCTGGAAAATTACTTTTTAGCACATCGTCTTCAGGTATATTATCTCCTCTAAAGCAAGCTATTCTAGATCTTTGAGAAGAAGAGAATCCTCCATAAATAAAAAATTTGAAATCATTTAAATTTTCAAAATCTTTTAAAATCTCTTCGCAAACGTAAGTTGAATTAAACCCAGTCCAATAAGTTTCCCAGTGTTTGTAAGCTAAGTTAGCAATATTTATTAATTCCTCAGTTTCTTTTTTGTAGTTTGAATTTATTAAGATTTCTTTTAAGTCAATCATTTAGCCTTCTAAAAAAATTATATCTTTTGCTTCTGATTGTTTTATCAAAGCCCATGGTAATTCAGCTCCAATTTGATTCTCAATTAGAACAAGCCATTTACCCTCTTTATTAAAATTAATGATTGATCTTAACTCTTTATTTCTATTAATGTTGATACTTGCAGAAGAAACAATGCTTCCTAAAAATCCTGAACCCATTCCTAAAAGACCTCCAATTAATGATTCCCCGATGTTATTTAAACCAAGAAAGCTGAAGGTAGATAAATTTGTCATATTAGAAAAAGCTATTCCAGCTATAAACCCAAATGGCATTAACCATCTACTCATATCTTTTTGTCTGATCTTCCTATCAAGTTTAGGGTTTAAGATTCTTATATCTTCAAAATTTTGAGATTTGAATAAGATATTTGCTTTCGAATTTAGCAATTCTGTTTGGTCTGATGATATTTTCTCACTTATTGGCGGGATCAAAATAGCTTCAGAGAGCATTACTGATTTTTCTTTGAAAACATCAAATAGCTCGATACATTTATCAATGTCTTCAAATATCACAATACTTTTAGTCAAATTTCAATCCTCAAATGTTTGTGTGTTATTCAAATTAATAAAATAAGATACATACACTATAGATTAAGTTAAAGTAAAAGATTAAAGAACCAATCTTAAATGACAAAAGTTCTCATTACAGATCCAATTGATCAAACAGGAATTGATATTCTTTCACAAGTTGCTCAGGTTGATCAGAAGGTAGGAATCTCAGACTCTGAGTTGGCTTCCATTATTAAAGATTATGATGCTTTAATGATTCGTTCTGGTACTCAAGTGACTGAAGAGATTATTAACTCTTCAAGTAAACTGAGAATTATCGGAAGAGCCGGAGTTGGAGTCGATAATGTAGATGTTAAGGCTGCTACTCAAAAAGGAGTTCTTGTTGTTAATTCTCCTGGGGGTAACACAATAGCCGCTGCGGAACATACTATAGCTATGATGTTGGCTTTATCTAGACATATTCCAATTGCTAATAGTAGTACTTTGTCAGGTAAATGGGAAAGAAAGAAATTTGTTGGTAATGAGCTTTATAAGAAAAAATTAGGTGTAGTAGGGTTAGGGAAAATTGGTGCTCATGTAGCGAAAGTTGCTAATGCATTAGGAATGGAAGTTTACGGATATGATCCCTTTGTTTCAAATGAAAGAGCTCAACAAATACAAGTTAAATTATATGAACTAGAGGATTTATTCAAACAATCCGATTATGTAACTTTGCATTTGCCTCGCACACCAGAGACAGAGAATTTGGTAAGTATAGATGTCCTTAAAAGTATGAAAAGTAGCGCAAAATTAATTAATTGTGCTCGAGGGGGCTTAATTGACGAAGAGGCATTAGCAGAAGCTTTAAATAAATCATTGATTGCAGGCGCTGCAATAGATGTCTTTTCAAAAGAACCTTTGGAATCTAATTCACCACTTTTGAAGGTTGAAAAGAATCTTATTCTTACTCCTCACTTAGGAGCATCTACTCGGGAAGCACAAGAAAATGTAGCAGTTGATGTTGCAGAACAAATAAGAGATGTCTTACTTGGTTTATCTGCTAGAACTGCAGTAAATATTCCAGGTTTGAGCCCTGATATTATGGATAGTCTAAAACCTCATTTGCAGTTGGCTGAAACAATGGGTCTGCTTATAAGCCAGCTATCAGGTGGACAGATACATAAACTAGAAGTAAAGCTTCAAGGTGAATTTGTTCAACATCCTTCTCAGCCATTAATAATAGCTAGTCTAAAAGGCCTTCTAAGTAAAGCTTTGGGAGATAGGATTAATTATGTGAATGCTTCGCTAGAAGCAGATTCAAGGGGTATTTCAGTAGTCGAGAATAAAGATGAGGCAAGACCTGAATTTGCTAGTGGTTCGCTTCAGTTAACAACTTATGGAGATAATGGCGACCATAGTGTAGCAGGGAGCATTTTTGCTGATGGGGAATTAAGAATTATTAGTATTGATCAATACCCAGTTAATGTATCGCCAAGCAGATATATGTTAGTTACTAGGCATAGAGATATGCCAGGCATTATTGGCAAGCTGGGGTCTTTATTAGGTAGCAACAATGTAAATATTGCCTCAATGCAAGTTGGGCGCAAAATTGTTAGAGGGGAAGCTGTAATGGTTCTAAGTATTGATGATCCAATACCCAATAAGTTGCTTGATACCATTATTGAAGTAGATGGGATTACTAATGCTAATCCGGTTACTTTATGAAGAGGCTTGTCCTAATTAATGGAAACTAAAGATTGGTATAAACTAACTTTTCTGATAGAAAGTGATTCTGAAGAAATTATTATTTGGAAATTAAATGAGCTGGGAATATTTAGTTTTTCATTTGAATATTTAATTAAAAATGAAGATAAAAAAGAAGTTAACATTTGGCTTCCAATTGATGATTGGAGCGAGAGTTCTAGAACTAATTTTGAAAAAATAATTAGCAAACTTCTAAACATTAATGCCCCTGATAATCAATTTTTTGACTGGAGTATTATTAAAGAGGAGGATTGGTTAACTAGCTGGAAGAAATATTGGGCTCCTGAATTAGTAGGAAATCATTTTTTAATATTGCCTTGTTGGATAAATTTAAATGAAAAATTTAAAGATAAACAAATTATTAAAATTGATCCTGGAGCAGCCTTTGGTACAGGAAGTCATCCTTCGACTTATCTTTGCTTGGAAAAAATGGAGAGTATTTTATTTTCTGATAAAAAGGTATTAGATATTGGTAGTGGTAGCGGGATTTTGAGTGTCGCCGCAAGAATGCTTGGCGCTAAAGAGGTTTGTGCAGTGGATAATGATTATTTAGCTGTAAACTCAACCAAATCTAATTTTCAACTAAATTTCGGTAATTTAAAAAACTTAAATACATATTTGGGATCTTTTAATGAGGTAATTTTAAAAAATCAACTCAAACAATTTGATGTTGTTTTATGCAATATTCTTGCTGAAGTAATAAAAGGAATGATTCCAAATATTTATAAGTGCTTGAGAAAAAATGGGGAAGTCATTTTCAGTGGAATTCTAAATTCACAAAAAGATGAAATTATAGAAATATTAATTCAGAATGACTTGAAATTATTAGATTTATCAACTAAAAAAGATTGGGCATGCATTTCTGCGCAGAAAATCAGCGATCTAGCCTAAGTATAAGTTTTTCTTATGTATACTCTTCAATACATTTTATTGTGATATTTTTTACTTCAAAATCTCACATATCGACCCAATCGATGTTAAAAATGTATGTGATAGGTATTAATTACCAACAATTTTTTATTTAAATGGCTTCTTACAAAGTTACACTCATCAGCGAAGGTGAAGGTCTCAATTCAACAATTGAAGTACCTGATGACCAGTACATCCTCGATGCGGCTGAAGAACAAGGTATCGACCTTCCTTATTCCTGCAGAGCTGGAGCATGTTCAACATGTGCTGGAAAAGTTACTTCAGGTAGTGTTGATCAATCTGATCAAAGTTTCTTAGATGATGACCAACTAGAAGCTGGTTTTGTTCTTACATGTGTTGCTTATCCAACATCTGATGTAACAATTACAACTCATGCTGAAGAAGAATTGTACTAATTATAAAAAATTAATTATTCTAAGTTGATTATTAATTATTCCTCTGCCACCCTTTATAAAGGTGGCTTTTTTTTGTAAATGAATAAATTTGAATTTATTAAGACTGGCAGTGTTCAATCAAGTTATGGAGGTCAATACAGTTATAAAGTAATTGGACCATGTTGTAGGCTTTATGATAGGGAAGAGTTGCCTTGGCCCTGCTCAAGGCTTGCTTGGAGAAGTAAGGAGCCTAGTTGGAGAAGGATAGGCTCTAGGTTCGTTCCTGATATGGCTTCAAGAAAATGCCCATCTTACTCAGTACAGATTTTGGAGCCTGGATCAAAACCTGTTGAGACAGTTATAACTCTTTTTTCAAAGAAATTTTCTTCTGATATACAAGAATGGTGGTATAGCAAAAAACCAGGCTCAAAAGAACCTGGTAATATCCTCCCTTCTGAGGTTAGTTAGCTTTAAATATTATGCTTTTGGCTTTGGAGGCATGTAACCTTTTAAGCCGGAGCATTCAAGACTATCGATTGTATTAACTCCAGTTTGTGAGTTAGTTCCACTAGCTCTTTCACATAAAGATTTTCTCTGAGAAAGATCAAGATTTGCATCAGTAAAGTCTGCTCCATCAATAATTGCTCCATCAAAAACACTTTTCATTAGCTCACCATTGGTAAGATTTGCATCTGTAAAATCAGCGTTATCAAAGCGTGTTGCATATGCAATAAGATCTGTCATATTAGCTCCTTTAAAACTAGAGTTTTTTGCAGTTGTTACGCTCATATATGCGCCTTGAAGATTAGCTTCTCCTAAATCTTGATTAGATAAATCATATTTAACATATTCAGTATTATGAAGGTCGGCACCGTGAAGATCATCTTTTAGTACGTCAACTGATGAAGGATCACTAGGATAGAGTGCGTTTGCAGAGATTGGATTAACAAGTAAACCAATGATTAATGGAAGAAAAATAAGTAGTCTTTTACAAGACTTATGTAGTGATGAAAAAATAGAGACCATTTCGATCAACATCAATATAGAAAACCTAAGACTATTATTCCATGGGTTGGTCATTTGCGACCCTTCTTCTAACGAACTGTTGCAGTTTATTTTATTTCTGCCGTTAGAAAATCTTTTGCAAGCTGAGTATTTGGAAAAACTTTTTGTGCCTCTTTAAGCAGATCGCTTGGCGTAATTGCATTTTTATTGGTGTATCTAGGACTTAAATGAGTAATAATTAATTTTTTTGTATTAGATAATAATGCTGTTTTAGCAGCCATGATTGTTGTGGAATGTAATTTTTCGTAGGCCATGCTTTCATCCTTCTCTGAAAAAGTAGATTCATGTACGAGTAAATCGGCATTTTTCGATAGTGATACAGCCGATTCGCTAAAAACTGTATCTGTGCAATAAACAAAACTTTTACCCTCTCTAGGAGGTCCACAGAATTCTTTTCCATCAAATGTCCTGCCATCTGCTAGTACAACTTTTTTACCTTGTTGCAGTTCTGAATAAATTGGTCCAGGGGCAATTTTTAGGGACTCTGCTTTTTTTATATCAAATATACCTGGCTTATCTTTTTCACTAACTCGATAACCATATGCAGGTATTTTATGTTTAAGGCAAGCGCAATTTACTTTTATTTTGTTGTTTTCAAATAGAATTTTATTTTCTGATGCAAAATTTTCTACTTCCATAAAATGCAATGGGAAGGTTAATCTGCAAAAACTGCTTTTAAGTGCAGAATTTATAAAACTTCGCAACTCTGAAGGACCGTAAATTTCAATACCCTTACTATTTCCTGATAAACCTAAGGTAGCTAAAAGTCCAGGCAAACCATAAATATGATCTCCATGCATATGAGTAATAAATATTTTCTTGATTTGTGAAGATTTAATATTGCTTTTCATTATTTGATGCTGCGTTCCCTCTCCGCAATCAAAAAGCCAAACTTCTGATGACTGAGATAATTTAAGTGCTAGGCAAGAAACATTTCTTGTTAAGGATGGGACTCCTGAGCTTGTTCCTAAGAAGGTGACATTCACTTATTTGTTATATTTTTATTTTTATATATGGACTAAATCTAGACTTTTAGTCAAACTTAGGCAAATTAAGGATTTGTTTTTTAAACAAAGTGATACTGAAGTTTAAAAATATTTATATTAAACATTGCCTAATTAGTATATTGTTTATTTATGTTTTTCAGTGTGAAAGTGTTTTTGCATCTAGAGAACCAATAATTAGAGTTTTGATATCAAAAAATAACAACTTAAGGATCAGATCAGATAGATCAATTCCTTTAACTATAGAGGGGAAACTTTTTTCAAGTAAAAAAATAAAAGGCTTAAATTTGAAAAATGAGAAAAATAGAAAAATTTTATATTTTGATAAAAATAAACAAAAAAAGTATTATTTAAAAAGTAACCAACAATTTCAAATTAGATCTTCTGATGGAAGAGGCATATGGGTAGGTCAGAAGAGATTTTCCGGTAAGCTTAATCTCTTTGTACTTGATTCTGAAATATTGGTAGTGAATGTTTTAGGAATAGAAAAATACCTAAGTAGTGTAGTGGGTTCAGAGATGCCAACAAAATGGCCTATTGAAGCATTAAAAGCACAAGCAATTGCCTCAAGAACTTATGCTTTAAAGCAAAAGGGGAATAATTTATTTGATATAGATTCAACCCAGAAAAGTCAAGTTTATAATGGCTTGGAGTCAAGAACTTATAAAACTAGCAGAGCTGTTAAAAGTACAAGATCTTTAGTCTTAACGTATAAAAATAAATTAATAGATGCATTATTCCATAGCAGCTCGGGAGGAATGACAGAAAACAGTCAAGATGTATGGAAGAATAAATATCCATATTTATCAAGTGTGAAAGATTTTGATAAAAATAATCCAAAATTTAGATGGCAAAAAAAATTTTCGAGTAATGAATTAACAAATTTATTCCCCAAGATTGGAGGTTTAAGAAATATAGAGATTCTAGATATCACTAGCACGGGGAGGGTGAAAAA
Organism: uncultured Prochlorococcus sp.; assembly: GCA_902558895.1. Classification (GTDB taxonomy): domain Bacteria; phylum Cyanobacteriota; class Cyanobacteriia; order PCC-6307; family Cyanobiaceae; genus Prochlorococcus_A. Next base: position 8,338 of record CACEFS010000017.1, on the reverse strand, counting down.
TGTAAAACTTATTGGGGCTTATGGTTCTGATCAAATGTCTGGGATAGTATTAAGAAAAAAATTAGGACTCAACAGTAATTTTGTGAGATTTAAATTTTTTGAGGAAGAATTGAACAATAAATTTCCCATAAAAAAAGGTTTGATAGTTTTTGGACAGGGATCAGGTCATGGAGTAGGAATGAGTCAATGGGGGGCAAAATATCTGGCGCATAGGGGCCAAAAAGCTGAAAGAATATTAAAGTATTTTTATAGGGGTGTGCATATTAAACCTTTTAGAAAAAATTATCTATAGAAGTTATCTCGCATTAAGGACTAATTTTGGATTTAGATTAGTTTGATCTTTATTTAAGAAGCCTATCCCAAGAAGTGTTTGATTTTTATCTATTACTTTTATTGGTTTTTTGTAGTCAAAAGATTTGTTTTCTTTGAAGTAATTTATATCAATTTTAATTACTCTTCCTGTTTGCCAAAAATTAACTTGCTCTTCATTAATTAGGACAAATGTTGAAATGTGATTAAGAGCAGAAATTGTTGGAATAATAAAATTTTTCGAGTCCCCCCCCTTTTTGTCTTTTTCTATATCAGATATTTTTATTGAGTTTTGTTCATCAAAGCCACAAGCTGAAATTCTTTTAAGTTGTAGGAGACAACCTTCGGAATTAAGAATTTCTCCAATATCTCTTGCAATTGCTCTTATATATGTTCCGGCTGAACATTTGATTTTTATTTCTATGATTCCGTTTATGTGGTCCCATTTTATCAAGATAAGTTCGTCTATTTTTACTTCTCTTGGTGCTAATTCAAAAATTTCATTCCTGAAAGATTTTTTATAAGCTCTCTCACCATTGATGTGCACACTAGATACTTTCGGTGGAATTTGTTTAATAATTCCTCTAAATCTATTTAAGTATTGATCTAATTTTTCATCGCTGATTTTAGGCCAACTTTTTTGATTAATTATTTCTCCGTGAATATCATCTGTATTAGTTCTTATTCCTAACTTAATTTGTCCTATGTAAGTTTTACCCTGAGGAAGATATTGAATAAATCTTGTTGCACTGCCTATAGCGATTGGTAATGTTCCTATAACTTCTGGATCAAGAGTTCCTGTATGCCCGACCTTTTTTGTATTTAGTAGCTTTCTTATTTGTTTAACACAATCATGAGATGTACAGCCCTTATCTTTATTAATTACTAAGAATCCATCTTTAGTTTTCATTTTTAATATTAAGAATGCTATGAGAAAGATTTATAACCATTCTATGATTTTGGTGTTGGGAATTCAGAGTAAGAAATTGAAAAACAATAATTTTATTTTAAAAGACTTTTTAGATAATGCTTTTAATTTGAAATCACATTTAATGGAATATTTATCTATCAGAGAATGTGATTTAGATTTATTCCTTGCAAATGCAAAGATGAATTTAGCAAATTCACATCCTGGGGATACTTTAAATGACGTTTCAGATTTTTATTCCGATATTGTAGGAGATAGGCATGTAGCTGATTTGGCTGCTTGGCACATCACAAGTAGGGACTATATCGCTGATACTTTAAGACTTCAGCAGAGATTTTCTAGAGGTTTAGTTTTGGATTTTGGAGGAGGTATTGGTACGCATGCCTTAGCTAACGCAATGTCTTCAAAAGTTAAGCATGTTTTTTTTATAGATATAAATCAAACAAATAGAAATTTTGTTGAATATAGGGCTAAAAAATTAGGAGTCGAAAAAAAACTTACTTTTTGTAAGACAATTCGAGATACGCAAATATCGAAATTTGATACGATAATTTGTCTTGATGTTCTAGAGCATCTTCAAGATCCAGCATCTCAAATTAATATTTTCAGTGAGATTATGGATAACAATTCTATTGCTTTATTTAATTGGTATTTCTACAAAGGAGATGATAATGAATATCCTTTTCATATAGACGATTGTCAAATTGTCGAAAAATTTTTTGAGACTCTTCAATCAAATTTTTTAGAAGTATTTCATCCTATTCTTATAACTACAAGAGCTTATAAGAAAATTAGATAACTATATTAACTCTTTTTCTATTTCTTAAATTTCTTTTAATGCTTTCGAAACTTACGGTTCCTTCTTTGAGTGCAAAAAGTGTGTCATCTTTACCTTTCCCGACATTAATTCCCGGCAAAAAGGATGTACCTCTTTGGCGAATTAAAATTGATCCAGCAGTTACTTTTTCGCCACCATAAGCTTTAACACCTAGTCTTTTGGAATTTGAATCTCTTCCGTTTCTAGTAGAACCTGTTCCTTTTTTATGTGCCATTAGAAATGTTTAAATTGTAGATTTTTCGGATTTTGGTTTGGTTTCCTTTTTAACAGTTTCCTTTTTAGAGGAAGACTTAGGAGCACTTTTACCTATCGATATAGATTTTACCATAACTCTTGTAAGTTCTTGTCTGTGTCCCATCTTTCTTCTTGTCTTTTTTTTTGGACGCATTTTGTATACAAGAATTTTCTTATCTCTTTTATGAGAGACTACTTCTAATTCAATTTTTGCATCCTTTACGTAAGGTTTCCCAACAGTAATAGAGTCTTTGTCTTTTAAAAGTAAAACTTTTTCTAGTGTTATCTTATCTTTTTCCTTTGCATTTAACCTGTCAATGTCATAGTATCTGTTGACTTCAAACCAATATTGTTGACCTGAAGTTTCTGCTATCGCGTACAATTCATTACTTTTTAAAGAATTGTTTGATGAGTTTTTAGAATTTGTCATATCTTAAAGACGCTATTAGGCTCAAATTGATAATTTGATTAAGCCAAATAAGCAATCATAATGGTTTGTTTATTTTCTTATTTTGTAGTGTAATAAGTCAAGGGTTGTTTTAAATCTTTTATATCAATTCAGGAACTATAAAAATGGCAGCGAGAAAAACATACATTTTAAAACTCTATGTTGCTGGAAATACTCCTAATTCAATGAGAGCTTTGAATACTTTAAGAGAAATTTTAGAAAATGAATTCAAAGGAGTTTATGCTTTGAAGGTTATTGATGTACTTAAGCAACCACAACTTGCAGAAGAAGATAAGATTTTAGCTACCCCAACCTTAGCTAAAATTTTACCGCCACCAGTAAGAAAAATAATAGGAGATCTCTCAGATAGAGAGAAAGTTTTAATTGGTTTAGATCTACTTTTTGATGAATTAATTGAAACTGAATATAGTGGAGATAAATAATATATTTAAAAACTTCTATAATCAAAATTTACCTCTGTTTAATTAGTACAAAACTATGAATGATAAGAAATTTGGTAAATCAAATAAAATGCAAGTACAAAAATTACCAACTGGCATAGAAGGCTTTGATGATGTTTGCAGGGGTGGATTGCCTGTATCTCGTAGTACACTCGTTAGTGGTACCTCAGGAACTGGTAAAACTGTTTTTTCACTTCAATACTTACACCATGGAATTTGTAATTTTGATGAGCCTGGAATATTTGTAACTTTTGAGGAATCACCTTTAGATATTATTAGAAATGCGGCGAGTTTTGGTTGGGATTTACAAGAATTAATTGATCAAAATAAACTTTTTGTTTTGGATGCTTCTCCTGACCCTGACGGTCAGGATGTTGCAGGTAACTTTGACTTGTCTGGTCTTATTGAGAGAATTAGTTATGCAATTAGAAAATATAAGGCTAAAAGAGTTGCAATAGATTCAATAACCGCGGTCTTTCAACAATATGACGCTATTTACGTTGTTAGACGAGAAATATTTAGACTCATAGCAAGATTAAAAGAGATAGGTGTGACGACAGTTATGACTACTGAAAGGGTTGATGATTATGGACCAATTGCAAGATATGGAGTAGAAGAATTTGTATCTGATAATGTTGTCTTATTAAGAAATGTTCTTGAGTCAGAGAAGAGAAGAAGAACTTTAGAGGTTTTGAAGTTAAGAGGTACTGTACACATGAAAGGTGAATATCCCTTTACCATGGGAATGGATGGAATAAGTGTGTTTGCTCTAGGAGCAATGAGATTAACGCAAAGATCTTCAAATATTAGGATTAGCTCTGGAGTTAAAGATCTTGATGATATGTGTGGTGGTGGATATTTTCAAGATTCCATCATTCTTGCTACTGGAGCTACTGGTACAGGCAAAACAATGCTTGTATCAAAATTTGTTGAAGATGCTTATAACAATAATGAGAGAGCAATACTTTTTGCATATGAAGAATCTAGGGCTCAATTACTTAGGAATGCTACCAGCTGGGGAATAGATTTTGAAAAAATGGAAAGTGATGGATTATTAAAAATTATTTGTGCATATCCTGAATCAACTGGTTTAGAAGATCACTTACAAATTATAAAAACACAAATTAATCAATTTAAACCAAAAAGAATGGCAATTGATTCTCTCTCTGCATTAGCAAGAGGTGTAAGTTTGAATGCATTTAGACAGTTTGTAATTGCTGTGACCGGTTATACAAAACAAGAGGAGATAGCGGGCTTTTTTACTAATACTGCAGAAGAATTTATGGGGAGTCATTCTATAACTGATTCTCATATCTCAACAATTACAGATACCATATTGTTGCTTCAATATGTAGAAATTAAAGGAGAGATGGCACGAGCTATAAATGTTTTTAAAATGCGAGGATCATGGCATGATAAACGAATAAGAGAATTTATCATTACAAATAGTGGCCCAGAAATAAAAGATTCTTTTTCTAATTTTGAGCAAATATTTAGTGGTGCCCCTCACAGAGTTGTACCTGAACAAAATGTTCAAAATGTTTTTAAAGGATTAGATAATAACTAGATAATTTCTTTAATTTCAGAACCTGAAAAAGAATTTGAGTTATTAATGGCTTTTGTCAATAATTCATCTTTATCAGATTGTGCTAAAGCTAAATCAAACCAGAAAGTTGTTCCTACGCCTAATTCACTAGCCATGCGAATCTCTCCACCATGTTTTTCAATTATTCCCCGCACAATGGATAAACCTAAACCAGTTCCTTGCTCAGTATGCACAGAATTCTCTACTCTATAAAAACGATCAAATATCTTTTCTTGATCAGCCTGAGATATTCCTGAGCCAGTATCAGCAATCTCAATTCTTACTTTTGGTAAAGGTGAAACTAATTCACATTGGGGGGCTGCATCATTTTTAGTACTTGGAGGGAAAGCAGGACAGGAGTCTGGCCAAGTATAAGCTCTTATAATTAAGGAGCTATTTTTTGGACTAAATTTCAATCCATTACCTAACAAATTATCAAAAACCTGTAAAAGCAAATCAAAATTCCCAAGAATTGGAGGAATAGTTTCCTCGATATCATGAGCTAATGAAACATTTTTTTCTGTAGCATTAAGTCTATAATTTCTAAGAGTTTGTTCTATTGCTGGTTTTATCTCCATTTGCTCTAGCTGAACAATTTTTCCAGACTCCAACCTTGATAAATCTAATACATCATTTACGAGTCTTGTTAACCTATCAGTCTCTGAATTTGCAATTCCCAAGAATTCTATTTGTTCTTCATCAGAAAGCTGATCTTTTAAATCATGTAGGGTCTCTACATAACTTTTGATATTAAAAAGTGGTGTCCTCAATTCGTGAGAAACATTACTAATAAATCTGTTTTGTGCCGCGTTAAGTTCTACTTCTCTAGTTAAATCTTGGATTGTTACAGCTATTCCTTTTAATTCAATTTTATTTGTATCTAAAACAGCTTGCAAGACAATTCTTAAGGTTCTTGCTGGTTCTCCTAAACTAAATCTTAAATCGTCCTTCTCCTTTTCCCTGTTTAAAATGGATTCTATATTTGTATGTAAGTCGTTAGATAAAATCTCGGGGATTTCATTTAAGAAATGCTTACCTTCTAAGAATCTTCCTTCCCAACGAAATAATCTCTTTGCTGTTGGATTAGTAAGTACGATCTTGCCTTGTGAGTCCAATAATATTGCCCCATCAGCCATTGTAGCTATTAGGGATTGCTGCTTGATTTGTGCCGCTTTTAATTCTTCTATATTAGCTTCGTCATAATTTTCTAACTGTGTGGCCATTCGGTTAAATCCATTTAAGAGTTCTCCTAGATCACCTGTCATAGGTAAAGAAATTCTGGACTTAAAATTTCCTCTTGAAATTTCTCTAACACCTCTTACTAACTCTCTAACGGGTCTTGTAATTGTTAGAGCATTAAATACAGCTCCAAGTATTACTAACACCCAAATAGAGATAAAAACTGCAATTGTAACTTCTCTAGTTAAAGCAGCACTGGCCAGTGCTTTTTTATTAGGAGTGACTCCCAACGCTAAAGTTCCAAGATATTTGCCTTTCCACAACATTGGGACAAATACATCTGTTACTTGACCTTGAGGTGTGACATGCTGCCTAACCAAAGGGAATTGTGGTCTCTTCTTTAATTCTGAGGGTAGTTTTAATCTTCGAGTGAGCTGAAACTGACTGTCTGAGCTTGTCGGAGTTGCACTGATTGGTATCCCAAGTTGAACAATATCTTCAGCATCAGTAAAGAATATATAACGTAGGTTTCGGCTTGATCTCCAAAACTTTTCAGCTACATTTGAAATTTCTTTTTTTTGGTTATTAGCGACTAATTCTGTAACATTTCCAGATAACAACAATCCAAGATCTCGGGCATATCTAGTATCATTCATTCCTGCTTCTCTTAATTCCAATCCTATTCAAACCTCTCAATCTTCCTGGATGCCCTTCGGCTAAACAAAAAGGAGGTACATCTCTATCAACTCTAGTCATTCCTCCAATCATTGCTAAATATCCAATATTTACAAATTGATGAATACCTAAACAACCGCCAATAATTGCTTTATCTTCAATCTTTACATGGCCTGCAACTTGAACACTATTCGATAAAACTATCCTATTACCAAGTTCACAATTATGGCCGATATGAGTGTAAGCCATCAACAAATTATTATTACCAATAATAGTTTTTTCTCCTTCATCAGTTGCTTTATTAATAGTTACACATTCTCTGAAAACATTATTATCACCAATAATTACTTCAGTAGATGCCCCTTTATATTTAAGGTCCTGAGGATCAAGGCCTATAAAAACACTAGGGTAAACTTTATTATTTATACCAATTTTAGTTCTTCCTGAAATAACAGCATTCGGTCCTATTTCTGATCCTTTACCGATAGTAACATTAGGACCGACAATTGCTCCTTGGGAGATAATAACCCCATCATGTAATTCTGCACTTGGATCAACAAACGCATTTGGGTGCACTTTTACACCACTAAAGTTTGAGTTTAATTCAGTATTTTTATGATCCATATCCCTAATCAACTAATGAGAACATTAATTCTCCAGCACAAACCAAATTCCCATCAACATGCGCCTCACCTTTAACCTTCCCAAATCTTTGTCTTTTAATAGACAATAACTCACAAGAAATTATCAATTGATCTCCGGGCACAACAGGTTTTCTGAATTTAACATTATTGATGCCAGCAAAAACGAAAAGTCCTTTCGGAAGATCAGGCATTTGCGTTACTATTATTCCTCCAACTTGAGCCATTGATTCAACAATCAGTACTCCTGGCATTAAGGGCCTTTCAGGGAAGTGGCCTTGAAATTGAGGCTCATTTATAGTTACATTTTTTACTGCAACAGCTCTTTCTCCAGGAATATTCTCTATGACTTTATCTACAAGAGCAAAGGGATATCTATGAGGTAATAAACCTAGTATGTTCTCAGAAGAAAGTTGATTATTTTCACTGGATAATTTCTTTTCCAAAACGATTAAAGATAAAGTTAATTTTTTAGCGATGAGGCCAATAAAGCATTTAAAGAGTGTGATCCTTTATAAACTAAAATTTGAGCCTTAGGTAACCCTACCAAAGCCAAGTCCCCTATAAGGTCTAAAATTTTATGTCTTATTGGTTCATTATCAAATCTTAATGGTGGATTAACCCATTCATCACCATCACAAACAAGGGCATTTTCCAAACTTCCACCTTTTATTAATCCAAGTTCACTTAATTCTTGAAATTGATCTTTGAAACCAAATGTTCTTGCTGGAGCAATCATTTCAACGAAACTTTTTGGATTCAAATCAATCACAAAAGTTTGATTTCCAATTGCTTTATATGAAAAACTGATGGTGGATATAATTGTAGTTTTTTCAGAAGGAATTGCCGCTATAACTGAGTCTTCTTTATTTAAAATTATAGATTTATTAATTTCTCGAAAAAAATTATCTGGTTTTGGTGCCTTTTTTATCCCTACTTCTTCAAAATCTTTAACCCATTGAATTGCAGATCCATCCAAAAGTGGAATCTCTTTCCCCTCAACCTCAATATGAATATAACTCAATCCACACCCAGCCATT
>CACEFS010000016.1 GCA_902558895.1 uncultured Prochlorococcus sp. | reverse complement strand
TATTTTTTACTGAAGTTAATAACGTACCTAAATCATGGATCCTTGTTGCTAACTTCTTTTAAGCTAATGCTCACCAAAATTAACTAATTGTCTTTAACTGGGGCAAAAACTCTAGAATTAAGCTTGTTTCTTAAAGGGCACCTAAACGATGCAGAAGAAGGAAGCTTAGACATTAATAAAAAATAATTGGAGCAGTTAATTAAATTAGTTCGGTTTATTCCGAAATTTCAGGCAGGCTATCGATCATTTTGAAAGACCTCCTAGAACTCAACAATATAAAATTAGGAAAATATTTCTCTAAAGACAATCCGTTTTTATACGCATTGTTTTTTTGTAAAAAATGTCCGAGAGTGGTAATCAGTTGCGTTAATTTTTTTGGGATATTTTTAGTAAGTTTTGCTTATTTCTTTTGATATTTAATTCGACTATCTTGATTTTAAATAATTGAGGAACTCTTTTATGAATCATTCGAAAGAAGTAAGGAAAACTGATCAATCTAATCCTATAGACGAATATTTTCAATGTCTCTCATATTGCGATATTCACCCAAAAGGTATAGATAATGATTGTGAAGTCATTTGTATGGAAAGACATTTAAAAGCTAACTATTGGTAATTTTATAAATTTCTAATTTTACTTAAACCCCTTAGAGAAAAGGTTTGTACGAACTTTAAATTTCCATACATTCACAACACCTTTTGCATTAACTGCTGCAAGTGCACAATCGTCAGGTCTCCAGGATATTGCCCCTACTAAATCTCCTGCGAATGCAGCACCAACAGGGTCTCCATTGCCGTCTTTTTTTAGAAAACTTGCGACAACAGAACCATCTCTAGACCCTGAGGCTACAAGCATACCTTTATTTGAAAAGGCAAGGCTAGAAATGGGTTCTGTATGGTGACATAGCTCTCCTGGCATAGTCCCCTCTGGACCATTTCCTATAAAGCTCCATACTGTAATTCGTTCACTGCCACTAGTTGCTAGTAATTTTCCACTGTCATCAAAAGAAAGGTGACTTGGTTTCCCAGGATACCCCGTCATTTCAGCATCCATTCCTGTTGATCTTCTCCAAAAATGAACTGAATTGTCTTGACTACCGCAGGCAACTATATCTCCATCAGGACTTAATTCCATAGATACCAATGATCCTTGCCATTCGAGTTTTTGATTCGTTTTATTATTAACTATGTCGAAGAATGTCACTCTTCCGTAGCATGCAGTTGCTAGCTCATTTTTATTTGACCATGTTATTGCACTTACTGTGCTTGGATGGTCTTCTGAGATCCATTTCTCTTCACCAATTTCATTAAAAACATATACTTTTTTTGAGGAAGCTATCGCTAGAAATAAACCGTCATTAGACCATTTGAGGTGTTCTACCCAACCTTTGCCAAGATCAAGTGTTTTAATAACTTTACCTTCATGGCAATTACAAATTTGAACATTTCCATCCTGACCTGATGTTGCAAAAATTTCACCCTCTGGATGAATTGCCATTGCTAGTAGACCACCAGAGTGAGTATTTTCTTTTTCCCAAATAATCTTTCCAGTATCTCCTTCGAATGCAAAAAGACCTCCTGCCACGTCACCAACAATAAATTGTTTACCTTTAAGAGCCCAACCACATGCTATGGCGTAATCGTTAACTTCAGCTGTCCATCCTTCATGGAACATGCCTCTTGGGCTAAATGGTTCTATATCAGGCATTTATCAAAGCCTTCTTGCATCTCTTTTTCATTTAGATTTCTACCGATAAAAACAAGTTGATTTCTACGAGGTTCGTTACCCCATTCTTTGTCAGGTTGTGCAGTAAATAACATGTGAACTCCTTGGAAAACTATTCTCCTTGGATTCCCTGCATAACTTATGAAACCTTTAGTTCTGAATATATCAACACCTTTTTCTGAGAGAAGCCTTCCCATCCAGGTATTCAGTTTTTCTGGGTCAACATCACCAAAGCGCTCTATAGCGATTGAGCCAACTTCATCATCATGTTCATGCTCTGCTTGCCAGAACCTTTCAGTTTTAAATGGAATCTCTTTATTTTCGTCACTTTTAATGACTTTCATATTAAATTCTTCAGCAGTGTGTTGTGTAAATAAACCTATTTTTGTTGGTTTTTCTATATTCAGGATGAAGGATTTATTTCCTTTATCTTCCAATTTGAGATTTACATGATCTCCATATGGGATAGTATTTCCAGGCTCTAAAGTATTAGCTTTTTCTGCATAAAGTCTTACGGAGGATTCAGCACCATCTTTAAGTTCCTCGTCACTCTCACCTTGGTTAACAAGAGCTACTAAGGACATTTCTGGATCTGGTCCTTCTTCTAGCATTAATTCATATTTACCTGTATTAAGATCGTAAACACCTGTCCATTCAAAAGGATATTCTGGTTCAAGGAATGTTGGCCTGCGTTTAAGAATCTGATCAAGATCAAATGCACTTAGATTTAAGACTGTTTCAATTGGCACTTTGGCATTCTCGGCTCGAATAATTCGAGTCATTCGATTCATATCTCTTAATCTTGATTCAAGGGTGACTAGTGCATCATCAGAGACTAAATCAGTTTTATTAAGGACAAGAACATCAGCAAATGCCACTTGTTCTGAACTTTCATCGCTCCTGCCTAGCTGTTGATCAATATGTGCAGCATCAACTAAAGTCACAATTCCATCAAGAGTAAATTCAGAGCTAATTTCTTCATCCATGAAAAATGTCTGAGCAACTGGCCCAGGATCTGCTAACCCTGTCGTTTCTACTAAAACATAGTCAAACTTATCTCTCCTTTTCATAAGGTTACCAAGGACTCTTATTAGATCACCGCGAACAGTACAACAAATGCACCCATTTGACATCTCAAATACCTCTTCATCGGCATTAATTACGAGCCCTTGATCTATACCTACTTCACCGTATTCATTCTCAATTACGGCTATTCTTTTCCCGTGCTCTTCACTTAATATCCTATTAAGCAAAGTAGTCTTCCCAGAACCTAAGAATCCAGTGAGGATGGTTACAGGAACTTTATCTTTGGTGCTCATTTACAGATTTTTACTAAATAAACAATAATTTAATAATAGTAATAATAAGAAATGAAAACCGTTTTTATTAGAAAAATTTAATCTGAAAGTTTGTACCATTCAGACTCAAGATTGGAGCCAGATTCTTTATCGCAGCTTCCACCTAATGAATCAACAATAGTACAAGTGTTGTGAACTGCAACGCTTATAGTATTTCCTTTCATCATTAAACCATCAACGAATATTTGATTAGAAGCTAAAGGTACAGAACTTTGCCTACTTAAGTTTTTTAATAGCTTAGACGCTGGTATTTGTTCTGGAAATATTGCCTTAACATTTTCTTCCTTTAGCATATTCAAAGTTGAACTAATGTTTTCAGGTCTTAAGCTTGATGAATCGCCAAGGAAGTCTAGTAAACTAACTGTCTCAAATCCGAATGCAGCACCATAATAATCCATAGCTTTGTGTTTTGACACAAGCACCCTGTCTTGCTCAGGTATTGTTGAAACCTGGTCAACAATCCATCCATTTAGACCGCTGAGTAAAGATTCAGTTGAATCAATTCTTTCATTGATGGATTTTCTATCTTTTCTGTTAAAAATAGAGATATCCTTTTTTAAGTTTTTTGAGATTACTTTACTCATTTTTATAATGTTGGCTGGATCATGCCATACATGAGGGTCTAAACTTCCATGTCCATGATGATGGTGGTGATGCCCATCACCCTCATCTGGAACTTGCGCGATAGGCTCTACATCATTGTTGGATACATCTTTAAAAAAGTGTTCATCTGCTTCAAATTCAAAAGGCATATGTTCTGTAAAGAATGTATATTTACCACTTTTTTTTATTTCTACATTAAATACTGTACTTTCTTTACCTTGATCAAAATTAAGTGATATCGCTTTTGAACTTGCTAATAAAACATCATTATCACCTTTGTAGATAGAATCATCAGATTCTAAAAGTTCCTTTGCAAGTTCTTCAGATTCTTCAATATCGCCAGATTTGAGGATAACCATTTTCATAGCAGGATCTGCATATTCACCATCGACTTTTGCAAATGACCATTTATATGATCCTTCCTCAAGATCAAAAGTTCCTGCCCATTCAAAGCCTTCTGCGCCATGTTCACTATGGCCTCCCATATCAGGTTCTTGAGCGACTGGTTCGATATTATTTTTAGCTAGATCTTTGAAGAAGTGTTCATCTGCTTCAAATTCAAAAGGCATATGTTCTGTAAAGAAAGCATATTTACCATCTTTTTTGATTTCTACATTAAATTCCGTGATATCTTTCTTTTGATCAAAATTTAAAACGAAGGCTTTGTCACTTGCAGAAAGAATACCATTATTGCTTTTTTCAATATTTTGATCAGATCCTAATAGCTCTTCTGCTAATTCTTCAGATAACTCAATGTCATCTGATTCAAGAATGACCATTTTCATAGCAGGATCTGCATATTCACCATCTACTTTTGCAAATGACCATTTATAATTTCCTGCTGAAAGTTCGAAGAGACCAGCCCATTCAAAAGCTCCTCCCTCTTCACTTGAAGGATTCTCAACTTCGATGGCACTAACACCAACCACAACAGTATTTGACTTATCTTCCCAGTTTTTCATGGTAGGAGTCATTTCTTTACCTAGAGTAAAAACTTTGTCTGCGCTATTTAATAATTGAGCTTGCCTTGGATTGATCTTTAGGTCATGAACATCCTGTTTTCTATCTACTAAGCATGTAACTTGATCGGAAGTTAATGCAATTGATTTAACTAAATCGCAAACTAGTGGTTCTACTGCTACGTATGACTTTCCTTTAGCCATGACATCCTGCCCAAAACCAGAAAATATAATCGTTCCAGCGATCACAGAATTTTTAATAATTGACTTACTTGAACTTGTCTTTTTTGTTAAAAGTCTTTTAAAAATTGACATAAAAAAATTTTTGATACCTAAAAATGATAATCATTTTCATTTTTAATGGCAATCGAAAGTATCCAATGTTATGAAATTAATACGGAGCTCGTATTATTGGTAAGCTTATTAAGTGACTTTTTAAAATATTAATTAATGGCTACTTTAGTCGCTGAAAATTTAACCTTTGCATACACAAAAAAAAGTAAGCCAGCTTTGAATAAGGTATCGGTTGAGATTAAACCTGGAACTTTAACAGCGTTAGTTGGCCCAAACGGCGCTGGTAAATCAACTCTTTTGAGAATATTGCAAGGACAAAATACTCCAGATAAAGGCGAAATAAAAATTGACGGTGAAAATTTATATAGATCTAGAGCTCTTGTGGCACTTATGCCTCAAAGAAGTTCTATGAATTGGAAGTTCCCCATCACAGTTGAAAAATTGGTATCTCTTGGTCAAATAAAGTATTCAAAATCAAGAAGTAATAACCCCTTTCAAATTAAGACTCTTCTAGCATATCCTAATTCTTGGATTAATAAATGTTGTGAATTAGAGGCGACAATGCAAAGAGTAGGCATTGCAAATTTGGCTAATAGAAGACTCGATTCTCTTTCAGGAGGACAGCAGCAAAGAGCTCTATTAGCAAAAACACTTATGTCTCCTGCAAAAATATTTCTTTTAGATGAACCTTGTGCAGCTTTGGACCCACCTGCAAAGGAAGATTTTCTAAAAATTGTTCGTCAACTTGCTGATGCGGGACTTTCTTTGCTCGTAAGTAGCCATGATTGGGGCGAGTCTTTAAATAACTATGATCAAGTAATCGTTCTTGATAAAAGTGTTTTGGCAGTTGGTAGTCCTGACCAAATAAAAGATAAATTAGAGGCTGTAAACATTAGCTCTATAAACGAAAATAATTTCTGTGATTAGAAAATGTTCCTTTTTAATTCTGAGCTTGATAACAGTTTTGGCAAAGCCCGAAATACTCGAGGGTATGAAACAACAGTTGGAATTTCTTTGGATTTGTTTTGGGTGTATGAATATCTTTTACCGGGCATCCTTCCATTTTTGATGTCTCACCACATTGAACACAAGTCAAATGATGAATATCTCTATCTACTGGAGTGTAAAGAACCTCTCCTGTTGGGAGATGTCTAGAACGTATTAAGCCATGCTTTATAAGAACTTGAAGATTCCTGTAAACAGTAGTCAGTCCCATAACCTTTCCGCTTTCTATCAATTGTCTATGCAACTCTTGACCAGTCAATTCATCATCACATTTATTAAGTTCTTCAAGAAGTTGTTCTTGTCTTTTGGTAATGTCAGACTTAGTTACCATTGTTTCCGAAATCATTTTTTGTCCCGTATTTTTGATCATACCGAATCTTTCGAATAATGTCTTTTATTAATAACAACTGGTGGCTGGTTCCATTAATAATAACTATATTCTCTGGGATTTTATGCCCAGCTATGGGAACTGTATTAATCACTCATAAGAGATTATTACAAGTTAATTTAATCTCTCATTGTGTGTTGCCTGGACTTGCTCTCGCATTAGCGCTTGGAATTCACCCCTCAATTGGTGGTGTTATAAGTGGTCTTCTGGGCTCAGTAATTGCGGAAAGTTTAACTAATAGAAAAAGTGAAAATTATGAAGCAGTTATGAATACTATTCTCGCTGGAATGCTTGGATTTGGGGTCCTTATAATCCCTCTACTCGGAATAAGGATTGATTTGGAGGCAGTATTATTTGGCGATTTATTGACAGCAAATTTTGGAGATTTACTTAGAACAATAATTGCTTTTTTAGTATTTATACTTTTAATGACTTTTGGATATGAGAAGGTTGTTTACGTTGGACTGGATCCAGAAGGTGCATCTGCGAGTGGTATAAATGTTTCTTTATTAAATCTTGCTCTTAGTTTTACAACAGCATTAGTAATTGTCAGTTCAATGTCAGCAGTGGGAGTAATTCTTGTTATTGCTCTTCTTTCTACCCCAACTCTCTTAGGGTTAAATAAGGCTCATAGTTTAAGAATTGCAATGATTAGGTCTTCATTTTTTGGATTATGCATCTCACTGCTGGGATTTATTCTCTCTTTAGTCTTTAATTTGTCGCCTGGGCCTGCAATTAGTGTTATTTGTGTCGCATCTCTTTTGATTCCTAAGCTTCGCAAATAATTAAATCTTAAATGTCCAATCAGAGTTTAATGCTTGAGCTTCTGGATTGTTTTTTAAAGCTACTTCCATAGCCTCTTTTTTATTATTAGCTATAACAACTTCATCAAATTCCTTTCCATTTTTTTTGAGACTTACTTTAAAACGCATAAAAATTTTTTAATTAAATAAAAGTTAACTACTAAGAAAGCAGTTTTAAATACTTTTGAAAGTTAATTGATGAAATAGAAACTTTAGTTATTTTGAAGTTTTTCAACTACAGATTCTTTCTCAATCTTAGCTACATCCTGTAATCCATTAGCATCAAACCAAGGAGCGTTTTCCCAATTAAATCCTTCCCCAAACGTATTATCGGGAGCAGCTACGTACCAGTGACATGATGAATCGGGAACATCTACAGCACATTTTGACCAGTCAGCATCCCACTGCGGAACTTGTACCCACATTACAGATGCTAATAAAAAAGAAAAAATAAAATTCATAATTATCGGTTAGCAAAATTTTGAAAGATTTTTTTCACATTCTTTCTTTCTTTTCTTCCAGTAATTCTCAAGTACTTGATATTTATGGTTATTTTTAAATTGAATTAAATGAATATAATTCTGATTAAGAATCGGAGCATTTTTGATTTTCATGTCTCTAGCTATCTAGGTAGAACATATTTAAGACACTTAATAGATTTTTTGAAGTGAATTTATACTTAATTTTATTTTTGCTTTTTTGTAGGTAAGTATTTTTCGGGGTTATTTTCAATATAAGTAAGTGAATATTTGACAACACCCACTATTACTAAAAAAAGAGTAAATGCTGATATAATAAAAATGATTTTTTTATAAATACTTTTCATTAATTTTTTATTTTTTTATTATTTTTTCATAAAAGGCAAATTTTTTGAAAGATTTAAAAAATTAGCAATTTATACTGTAGCCTTTTAAATTGCCTACAGAGTAGATGAAATTAATCGGAAACTCCTCATACACTTTTTTCTGACAAATTTGTTAAGGTAGAATCGAGTCTTGGGATGTGACAGTTGAGATAGAGGTCTATTAGGTATTACAAATTTTGAATTTAGGTGTGATATTAAATTTGTGTGTAGGAGGAATTGATTTATTTCAGTGGAAACAAGGAAACACTTGATATAAGTCAATTTATAAAGATCTCTCTTTGAGAGATCTTTTTTTTTGCTTAATTAGGAATATGTAAATGCATATTAAATTCTGAATATAAATACATGTATATCTTTTCTCTACAAAAATAAACAGAAACTTCATTACAAATTAGTAAATTGATTCGTTAGATTATGAATTGTTAAATTCTTCTGTTAATGAAAATACTTTTTTTAGCAATTTTAATTTGTTCAAGCTTTTTATTCCCTTCTTCTTCATTTGCTTCACATGTAGATCTAAAACCTTGTATTGAGATCTCACATTGTGTACGAGAAGAGTGGGAGGTTACCAATATTGAAGAACCTTTTAAAGAGATCAAAACATTTATCGAAAACACTCCAAGAACTGAGATTGTAGAAATGGATGGCGATTATCTTCATGCTGAGGCAACCAGTAAATGGATGAAGTATGTAGATGACTTAGAAATATCCTTTCTACCTGATTCAAACATCTTATCAATAAGATCAGAATCAAGAGTTGGAGAAAGTGATTTGGGAGTTAATCAAAAAAGAGTTGATTTACTAAAATCGAAAATGTTTAAAATAAAAAGTTAAAAAAAATAAGTTATTTTTATTGTTTTTTGTTTAACTTTTCCATTTTTAAAAAAAATTATCAAATAAAAAAGTGATAATTGTCATCATGCCTTGTGATAATGGCAAATTTATTAGATTTTCTCTAAAAAGATGATCATAAATTTTATATATTTATTGATATCTAGTTTTGTTTTTTTCTGGTTTTTTATAAACATTAAAAAAATTGGACTTAAATGGATAATCAAAGGTCTTTTTGAAATTGGAATATTGGCATTATTCATTGGAGGGTTTTTCAAAATATTTTTCACCTTACCCCCTAATTTATTTATAAAAATATTTTTTCTTTTTATTTATACATGGTGCACTGTTGGAATAAATGTAAATTTCATGATCCCTTTGATTAGTTTGATTGACCAAAAAATAGTGAAAAAATAAAACTAAAATATGCCTTAATTCTTAGTACAAAAATAAATCTATTTCCTTAATATGCAATATTAAAATTTATAAGATTTATTTTTTCACTTTTGAGAGTCTTTTTCTTGTATATCTTGTCTTTAATGCCAGGTTTGTCATTATATATATTCCAAATAAAAGAATGACTATTCCAATAATGTATTTCATGATTTTTTATGTAATTACTATGTTTGAGATTTATTCATGATGCCAACTAATTTTAATATCTATTTCTTGAGATAAATTTCTTGTAACTGGACATTCTTTGGAAGCTTTTTTCAAAAAATCAATAGTTTCATTAGAAGTTCTCTCTGGTATAAAAATATCTATTATTAGTTCTTTTATCTTCCTCTCGCTGTTTTGTGTCATTAGTTTTTCAATATTTAGATATATACCTTTCAAATCAAATCCTTTCGACTTAGATTTGATTGCCATAATGGTTAGCAGACAAGTACCTAGAGATGTTGCTAATAAATCAGTTGGTGAAAAACTTTCACCTTTACCACAGTGATCTAAGGGGGCATCCGTTCTAATAAGACTTCCAGATTGTAGATGAATAGCCTCACAGTTTAAATTTCCTAAATAAGAACATTTCACTTTAGTCATTTTAAAAGATTAAATTAGGAAAATATTATTAATAAAAAATTATGGAACATAACAAGATTATTGATTAGAAATTTTTTTATTTGCATATTAGTGGAGTATTAAGGAAATTCATGATTCAAGTTTTGAAATCAGTTTTTATATCCATATTCCTCTAATCAATACTCAATTAATTCAATTGATTTATTAAGAGTTTTTTATTTTTATTTTCTGGATCGAAGCATTCATTTAAAACAAGTATAGATTCATTTAAGATCGATTCTTCTTTATTTTTAGAATTTTTAGCTTGATAAATTAATATAGATTAATTTTTAATCCCAAGTAGGGAAAATTATTATTATTAATATTGTAAAAATTGCTATTTTGAATTTATTTATACAATTAGTTATTACAAATATTTTAATTT
This sequence comes from uncultured Prochlorococcus sp., assembly GCA_902558895.1. Taxonomy (GTDB): domain Bacteria; phylum Cyanobacteriota; class Cyanobacteriia; order PCC-6307; family Cyanobiaceae; genus Prochlorococcus_A. The sequence goes on along the minus strand of CACEFS010000016.1, from coordinate 20,690 downwards.
ATTTGATATCTAAAAACTTTACATAGCTTATTGAACTAAGTAATTACATATGTAGCTGCTGTTATTGCTATGGCAGTAATCGAAATAAAGATGTAGGGAACAACCTTTAAAGGTATATATAGATTATTTTTAGACATAACTAGAACCTTTATACAAATAATTACATTCCCTTTAAACTTTATAAGTCTTCAAATATACAAATTAATTTTCTTTGCATAAATTCAATCCTTTTAAAGATTAATACATTTATATTCATTGAATTTTCATTAAATAAAGTATCTCTAAATCTTGTCTTGAGTCCGATATTTTTCTTTTTAAAAAGATTAATTCTTCTTGGCTCATTTTTGATTCTTTTATCATCAATTCTGCTTGTTCAATAGCATGTTCTATATTTCTAATTTTAATTTCTCTTATTGAGGGATCATCTTTACATGCTTTTTTAGTATTCGCATCTAACATGTGTACGAAAAAAATCACCCTTGAATACAATATAAATTAAAACTTCATTATGCTACAACCGCAAATTTAATTAAAATAAATTAAAATTAAAGTAAGAACTTTATCCTTAGCTAACCCTCTCTTCAATTGATCGAGTGGGTTTTTTTTATGGTGTAATATACTCCTAGCATTTACTACTAATTTGGAAGATTCAAAACTTAATCCTGAGGAAAATAATTCAATCGAATCGTCCCCCAATTTGAATGAAGACAATAAAGATCTTTATGAGGGGAATAAAAAAGAAGAAAATGTTAAGGCATTTACAGAATTTCTAGAGAAAGCAAGTAATCAAGATTCTTCAGAAGAAAAAGTAAAACTTGATTCTGAGCAAAAAAGACTAAAAATTGACAAATCACTTTTTAAAAGATTTCTTAATAATGGATTTGATGGCATTTCAACTAATCCAAACTATAAAATGTTGGCATTATTAATAGTCCTTTTAATTAATCTGTCTCTTTTTTTTGTAATTGGCAATATGGGCAAAGCGTTTTTAAGAAATGCAGGAATCATGGGTTAAAAATTATTTATTTCTTTTTGGATATTCATCTTTACAATTTTGATTCTTCAAATGAAACTGTGATATTTTCTTGTCAAATTAATATTTAATAAAATTTGGATAATAAAGAGCCAGAAAATCCAGTAGTTTATCTTTCTAATTTAGTCAAGAAATTAGATGTAAAAAACAGAAATGGTTTAGTAGCCTTAGCAATAGTAAACCTTTTAGTGATTCTTTTATTTAAATTTTATTTGAGAGGATCTGGATTATTATCTTGAATTTAACTGCTGGTAGTATTATTCAGTGTTTTAATTAATCATTAGAGATTGAATTTGAATTCAACAAGGAAATTGAGGGCCTTATATAAATAAAAATAGACCCATACATATCCTCCATAATTCTCATTTCTTCGTCTAAATATAAAATTGAAACCTGGCAATTTGGCGATTCTTTATTCCAAGGTAACTTATTCCATACCTCTTTAACTGGATACCATCTATCCATTAGTAATTCACTAAATAATGGAATCTTATTAAGTCCATCAACTTTGGAAACTTTTGTCTTTTGTAAGTTCATATCAAGTAAATTATTTTTTAAAACTAGATCACTTGCAAGGGTTATTACTCTTCCACCAAAAGTAGGCAATAGTTTGAACCAACCTAAGATAGGAATAGTTGTGAGACCAAATATTGTAGTGTCAAAAGTAGATATAAATTCTTTTTTTTCAAAATCAATCTTTTGAGCAATTCTCCCAATAGTAGATATGCCAAAGGATCCTACTTGCAATTGATGTAATTTAAAAAAAAGATTACTTTTAAATTCATCATTTAATGCCTTTTCAATAGCAAGGAAGAAGGGAGAACTTCGAAATAATTCAACATTAGAAAAAATCAATTCCCACTCTCCGGACAATGATTTTTCTGATATTTCAAAACTAAAGTCTTTAAGAGCTTCAATCAATTCATCCATTTCATTAGCTTTTTCCTCATACATAGGAGAAATTAATTTATTTAATCTTTGCCCTCTATCTGTAACAGCAGCTATTTTATATATATTTGACTTTATCTCTCCAATTTCTTTCATAACCTAATACAAGAAATACAAATTAATCTTAGGAATTTTATTTGAAGTTGATGGCAATATTAATAATGCTGGTAATAAAATCAATTAATATTCTCCCCATCTTTTACCAATATCAAAACCCCATTCAGTGGTTAATTTAATTACTTCATCATGATTTTTACATTTTGAAAGGGATAACTTTTTACTAGGATTATTTTTTATAAGCACAGCAATTTGATTAAGTTGCTCTATTTTTTTTAGAAAATTACTTAGATCTTTATCTGACATTTATCTAGGAAGTAAATTTTTGATCATAAGTAAATATGTAATAAAGAACCCAGGCAACACCAATAATAAGAATTGCAATCATTATGTTTACTGACCAAACTACTTCTCTCATGTAATTTTTTTTATTTTTAATATAACCAAAAATATAAATTAAATTAACCATTAATAATTTAAATCTAGAACAATACACTTCTATTACTAAGTATATAAAATAGTTTTAAATAGATTAAAAGATTATGGGAGAAGCTAAGAGAAGGGAAGAGTTAGGCTTACCACCTAGAGAAAAGAAAAAGGAAAAACAAACATCGAAAAATCAACTAAACAAAATTTTAAATAAATATCCTTATTTACCTTTCATTTTAGGTTTTTCACTACTAGCAATATTAATTTTCGATTTATTTAATTACTACAAATAGATATATAAAAACGGGATACTTTTAGCAGAAGAGAAGATTATCTTCGCAATTGCGAAATTATTTTTCCATAATAAAAATAAAACTCATGAAACCGATTAACACCTCATGTGCCTTAATTTTGGGGGTACTAACTTTTTTTTCAATATCTAATGCAAATGCAGGTGGCTGCAGTTCTCATACTGAGAAGATGGCAGAAATTGAATGCTTGTCTGATGATAAAAAATGTATAGAAGCTAAAGAAAAAGAATCACTTTACAAAGTTGAGGCCTAAATGTTTGATAATCTTGGAACTGCTCTAGTACAGGCATTAGGCTTCTTTGCTGTTTTTGGTTTTTTTGTATATCAAACTTTATTCGCAGATAGCAAACCCAAAAATTCAAAATCAAATCCTAAAAAAACAAAAATTTCCGACAAAAAAGAATCAATAAAAAAAGAACCTAAAAAAGGCTTATTTAACAGAAAACCTAAACCTGTTGAAGAGAATTTACCAATTAAAAAAAAGGGATTATTTGGGAGAAAAAAAGAAGTTATTAAAGAAGAGATTAAACCAAAGAAAAAAGGTTGGTTTAAATAGTTAAAGGTACTTAAACTCTTTTTTGATATCCTTTATACAAAAACTTTTTTTAGTAACTTTATAATTTGAAGAATACAGTATTAAAAATGGACCATAGAGAGATCACAAAAAAATATAGCGAGCTACTCAACAAGGCTGACTTTGCTACTGGGCGTAAGGAAGTTGTAGGTCTTTTAAAAAAAGCTGCCAAATTGAAATCTCAGATTGAAATCAATTATTAGATCTAAAAGTTAGTTTAATTCTAAATGTAAAAAATTTTTTTAAATAAGTTTTTACATGAGATAATCTGCATAGATTATTTTTCTTATGAATAAAAAAGGTTATACAACCGAAAGCGGTGGTAGACAAAATGGTTTTGCAATTGAACCAGAAATTAATCCCATATCAGAAGGCGAATCAAAGAAATCCATATTTTTATTTATTGGAATATTATTACCTTTTTTAATAGGCGGTTTTTATTATTTAAGGACTCTGAATATATTCTGATATTTTATAAGCCATTTTTAGCGATATATTCTTCAGAACTAACTATATCTTGCATTAAGCTCTCTGATGAAGGATTAAATCCATTTTGCTCTAAAAAAGATTTAACCTTTTCAAATTTTTGCTGAATTTTTTTTGTATATGGAGTTGTCATCAAATAATCATCTTTTTCTGTTGAATAGTTCATTTGATTAACTGATTACTGTTACAATTAAATCTTGCAAAATAAACGATTGCTAGTGAAGTTATAAATATTACATAAATAATTTAATAGTAATAAATACTTATAAGTTGTTTGTGTGATATCGCTATTGGTTGATTTTTTAAAGAGTACTAATAGTAACTAGTTCCATCAAATCCCTGGACTGCAGATATTTTTGAAATACTTCAGAATAAAACGCTTTTTTAGCAGCAAATTTTGATTCGAATTCTATTACTAATCCAAGCTGCCCTCCATCCCATTCATTTGAGGTTGATTCTTGTATTAAAACTACTCCTCCCACAGATTTAATCCAAGGTAAAACTGTCCTTATATATTCCAGAAATAAATCAGAATTTGGAATTGTAATTTTCTTTAACCAATAACTCTTTGTCATCAAATCAACATATTCTGGGTAGAATATAGCACATTAAGGTAAGTATTTATCCTTAGCTATTCACTTTGCGGTCATTAAATGCAATCCGAAGATGATTTATTAAATTTACTTCTTAAATCTCCAAATTCAGAGAGTATACAAACTATTGCCGAACAACTTGAAATTGATCATAATTTTTCCTTCAGCAAAGATAGAAATGATTTACAGGGTGTTTGGGAACTTAGATGGAGTAATTCTAATAGTCCTTTTTTAAAATATTCTCCTTTTATTGATAATCTTCAAATTCTTGATCCCTTAAATTTAAATGGTCTTAATTTACTTAAACCTAAAGTAATAAAATCAATTATTGGTACTGGTATTTTAATAAGACTTTATTACATAAATGAAAAAAGAATTGGGGTCAAATTTACCCATGCTGGTGTTATAGGTCCTAAATTGGGGCGGGGGAAAATAAAGGCTATGAAAAAAATAAATAATGAACAATTAGGGTGGTTAGATATAACTTATTTAAGTAATAAACTTAGAATCTGCAGAGGTGATAAAGGAACTTTATTTGTTTTAAGAAAAATAAATTCACCGACTTTATTCAAGAATTTTAAGGAATTTATTAAAATCTATTAAAAATATAAATTAATTATTTATCCAAATAGACTTTAATACGAAATAAATTGGTAAATATTTAAAAGATTCTTTAGGGATTTCATAACTTAGGAATTTTAGTGCTTCTTCTAACCAGTAACCAATATCAAATCCTAAAAGAATTTTTTCTAAAACAAACCAAAATTCTTTATCAAATATAATTCTGAAGTTTAAGTAAATATATTCCCAATGAAAGGTATTCCAATATTGGGTTAAAAATGAGGATAAAATAAGCCAAAGTGATATAAATAGAAAACTTTTAAGAAATTTATAAAATTTTTTCATATACCAGCAACTGTTCTATTTAATTTCAAATATCTCTTATTATTGTTTGGATCAAACTTTATTTCCATGAAATATATCCAAAAAGATATAAAAATATTGAGATAAGAGTAAAATTTCGTGGCTTTAATAACCTATTCTTATTCTTCTTTTTTTAGACTCTGTGCCTTTAGATTTTTATTCTTAAGAAAAAATCCTAAAAACAGAAAGACTGAATAGACTAGCAAACTTAAGCCAAAAATTAAAATTATTTTTGAAATATCCATAAATGATTTTATTTAATATAAATTACAGCATTTTATGCAAAGTTTTATATATGGTAATGATTTTTCAGTTATCACGATAACGAGCTTCAATTATTAAGCTAATAATATTATCTAAATCATATGCAAGTAGCTTTTGCCTGGAGTCTTTGTCTATCAGTTGGAGTTGTTTTATTATCAATTATTCCATTAACTATTGGGAGAGTTAAAGCAGGATATTCTGTTGAAAATATGGCTGCTCCTAGGGCTTTATTCGATGAATTACCCCCTTTTGGAAAAAGGGCAGTTTGGTGTCATCAAAATTGTTGGGAAAGTATTTCCTTACATGCTCCGGCATGTATTCTTTGTTTAATTACTTTAGCTGACTCTAATATTGCAATAATTGCAGCATTGATTCATCCTATTTTTCGTTTTTTATATATTGGTGCATATGTATTTAATATCCCAACAGCTAGAGGTTTAATGTGGGCTTCAGGAATTTTTACAACACTTTTGCTTTACAAAGAGGGCTTAACACAATTGATATAAAATATTTAAAGAATAAACTTTTCTAGATCTTTTAATTGATATTCATTGATTAGTTCTACTTTATTTGATTTTGCTAGTTGATGAGCAGACTTTGTAAAGCCAGATTTTGAGACTATTATTGCATGTGTACCTTTCCAAAATAATTTACCAGCTGAAATTTCCTGAACTGCCTTATTTCCAATAGCTTTTTCATGATCTTTGCATTGAATACATATTCTCAAATTATTTATTGACGCAATTAAGTCAACCCCTTGATCTCCTGTATTAGGGGTTTCTTTTACTTCCCAGCCATTTTGCTTGAGAATTTCCATACAATGATTTTCAAATCTAATACCTTTTTTGTAGTTTTCCTTGTATTTACTTGAGTAGTTTTTTTCTATTAGGTTTAAGCATGATTTCTCTATTTGACTTGCTATGAATACAAACCAATCTTCAATCTCGAGCTTTCTAATAGATCCAATAATCTCATCATCAATAGTAGGATTTTCATTGCAATACGATCTCCACTTTTCGAAAAATAATTCCATACTGCCAAATTTTTTTAAAATAACTTTTTCCCAGAAGTATGGTATACCCTCTTTAAATCGCTTGGATCCATTAAATATATTTTTCTCAATAGCTTTTTCATCAAGAGGTGGATTGCCAATCCATTTTTTATAATCCTCGTTACCGTAAGCATCTATTTCCCTTAATCTGATCCTCTCTTCTAACAAGTTGTATTTGTTTTCTTCTATTAAAGTATTAATTGTTTGAATAAAGAAATTGGAATTTAAAGCATTATTTAATTTAAACTTTTTCTTTTTAATTTGATAATCCCTTACAAATATAAAAATTAAAATATTGATAAAAATAATTAAAATAAAAAAAATTTTCATTAAAGATTTTTATTTTCTATCTAAAAAGTTTTTGTTTTTCTAATAACAAAATTATTTTTTGTTATTACTGAAGATTCATTTACTTCAAACCCATTAATTGCTGATATTTCTCCTTTTATGCCTTCTAGTGTTAATTGCTCAATAATGCCTTTTATTACTTCATCCTCGACCAATTTTCTATCAATTCTTTCAGGTGTAATATCTGTAAGCCATTTTGAGGTCTTTTTTTTTACGACCTCTGTAGGGTTAGTTATTTTTAAGTAGATAGCCATTTTTTAAGTCATTCAGTTGAATTATAAGCATTAAATCTTCTTAACTTTTATTATTGTCATTACTTTCCCACTCAAGAAATTGAAAAACAAAAATTGCAAAGATAGAGAAAAATACTATAAATAATCCTAACCATCCTATAAATTTGTGCTCTGTAAAAAGATCTGTAAGCATTGATTTTTCTTGATATCTTGATTCCATTTCATATTGATAAGAATCAATAACTTGAAATATATTCATAATTAATAATTTAATAAATCGTTGAATTAGCGGATAACAATCTCAACCATTTAATTTACTAAAGGCTTCCGATAGGAAATCTGGCCTTTTTCTTATTATAGAAAAATTCAGTGTATTTATTAAGACTAAATTGACTTCAGCAATCGTTAAGATTTCATTTTTCTTGTTAAGAAATTTTGAAATTATATTAATCTTAGGACTTTTATCAATATTGAATTCGCTCTCGATTGTTATTTTTTCACCAAGAAATAAAGGAGATTTATATTTGATTGAAGTATTGATTAAAGGTAAATCTAAGCCATTTTTAGTAAGTTCGAAATAACTTATACCTACTTCTGAAAGTGCATTTATTCGGCTTTCTTCAAGCCAATTAAAATATTTACCGTGCCACATTAAGCCTGCATGATCTGCATGTTGAGGTAAAACAATTTTTTCTATCTTCCAAACTGGTTTTGAGTTCATCTTTTATTTAAAAAATATTTTTATTCAATGAAAAAAACTTATTTTGATATTGTAGATTAATTTTGTTTATTAACATAAGAATCAACAAAACTGTATTTATAAAGTCATGTTTAATCGTAAAAATAGAACTAGAAAAATGAAGAAGATTTTTCAATGGGAAGAATATTTAAATTGGAAAAATATGTCAAAGGAACAGAAATTAAATTTTAAGAGGGCTTGCTTATTCCCATTTCTCGTCTATTTAGTTTATGTTTTTCTTAATCAGTACTCCTTGGCAATTCTTTTGTTATTAGGTCTTTATTTATTAATTAGATTTAAAAATAGAAACAAGTTGGGGAGATGAATATTTTTTTATTTTGATTTATTTAGATTTGTTTTAAAATTGCCTATTTTTTTAAAATAACTTTATTGACATATGAAAATACTATTAGATAAATTTTTTTTATGAAAAGAATTATTTTGTTTTTATGCGTATTAGTTTTTTCAATATTTTCTAATACGAATAATTTATTAGCAAAAGAAATTGAAAATAACATTAAAAAGAATAGTTCTAGTGAAATTGAAGAAATTAAGCCTAATAATAATAAAAATAATATTTCTAATTCTTCAGCAGAAGATATTTTTGGAGATGAACAAACTTTTCCATTCGTTGCAGGTTTAGGGAAAAATGCAGCCCATTGATTTCAAGGTTCTTGATAATTTAGAAAAAGAATTTTTTTAATATTAATGAAAGGACTTAGGGTGCTAGAGCTTTCTGAAGCGCTTAATGTTGATAGCTCTGACTTATTAGCTGTTTGTGCAATTCTAAAAATAAAAGCCACATCTAGATTAAGCATGCTTTCATTTGAAGAATGTAAAAATATAACTGATTACTATAATAAAAATTAGAATTTTTTATGTAGTTATATTTATTATTTAATCTCTTTAATCATTGATACTAAAGTTGAATGAATTTCTTCTTCTGATATTTTATTTTTAAAATTTATTATTGCTGACTGGCCATCATAATTGATTTTTATATAACTGTTATTAATTTCTTCCATGTAAGCATTCTCAAATTTTGATATCTTTCCATAATGAATAAGATATTTGTGAACCGAATCAATGTGATCATTGTTCATATGATCACAGACTCTTTTACTTGTTTCTTTACTAATAATTTTCATTTAAAAAATAAATTTGTTTAAAGCTAATCTATTTTTTTTCATTATTCAAAGTTTTAATCATTTTAATTATTAAATTTTTAACTTCATTTTCATCAACAGCTCTAACCAAGCTATTTCTCAAATTTGATGCTCCTTTAAAGTCTTTACATGTCCAAGAGATATGTTTTCTTGCAATTAGCAAGCCGTGATCTCCTTTTTCTTTTATTAATTCATCAAGATGCTCAATAATTAAATATAGTTTTTCTTCTGTGTTTGGTTCTTTAAAATTTTTATTTTCTTTAATGGCATAATCTATTTCTCCTATTTTCCATGGGGACCCTAAAATTCCTCGTCCAATCATTACACCATCAGCATTTGTTTTTTTTAAACAATTAATAGCGTCATCTGGATTTTTGATATCTCCATTAGCAATTACTGGAATTTCCAACAACTTTTTAAGTCTCCCGATCATTTCCCAATCTGACTTGCCTGAAAAACCCTGTTTTCTAGTTCTCCCATGAAGTGTGATCATCGTTGCTCCCGCATCTTGAAGTTTAAATAAGAAATCCTCTATATTTTCTTCTTTACTATCCCATCCAAGTCGTGTTTTTACTGTTACTGGAACCCTAACAGCTTTTACAACATTTTGGACTAATTCTATAGCAAGTTTTCGGTCTTTAATTAAGGCACTTCCTCCACCTTTCTTTGCAATTTTTTTTACTGGACATCCCATATTTATATCAATTAAGAATGCTCCAGAGTCCTCAGCTTGTTTCGCGGCTTCAGAAACAGCATATGGCCTATTATCAAATATTTGTACTCCAATTGGACCTTCTTCTAAATCTATTTGATTAATTTTTTGTGTTCCAAATCCTTTTTTAAGACTTGTTGCATTTATCATTTCTGTAAAAAGTAAAGAGTTTGGAGCCCATTTACGTACAAGTCGCCTAAAAATGTTATCTGTAACTCCTGCTAATGGCGATAGCATGACCTTACTTGTAATTATCCTGTTAACTCCCCTTCCTTTTAGCTTTATATTTGAAGACATATAATTTTAAATTTACTTAATCTTTCTTAATTATAAATTCAGATATGAAGCTGATTTTATGTTTTCATTTATTTCTTAATTTATAATAAGTGGTTTTACTTAAATAGGCCTAATTGATTTATTTTTTTGCTAGTTTATGTTGAGTAAAAATTTAAGATAGGAAATTTTTTGTTTATATTAGCATCTATTTTTCTCCCAATAATTATTTTTTTTGCACCAATAAATGTAAAAGCTATTCAGGGTAATTTAGATTTATCTAGTGCTCAAACTTCCGTAGGCAAAAGATTTGCTAAAGTTTTCTGTGACGCTAAGAGGGAAGGATTAGATTCTGATTTTGCTAGTGAATATGCCTTGAATAATACATATTTAAAATTTGTAGCATTTCCAGACGATGACGAATATTTGGAAAATTTATGGAATTTCACCCATAATAATATATTAGATAATTGTGGTGAATTTGTAGATATAAATGATCTAAAAGACCTAGAAATTTTTTTTAAAGAAGAAGGTTTAATTGCATCAAATAGGGAACTCTATTTGCCAACTTTTGAGAATAATTAGATTATATTTTTAGCTTGTACTAAAATATAGATAGAATATGAAATTTTATGAAACTATTAGGTTTAAATTCACCTGAGATATTCATAATTTTACTTATTTTGCTTTCAATTTTAGGTCCAAAAAGAATTGAAGAAGGTTTCTTATTATTTAAAAAACTATTAAAATTCCTTTTAAGTAAAGATGAAGATAAAAGCTTAGCAAATTCAAAATTAAAATTAGAGGAAGCAGAAGAATGTGAAGTTAAAGAACATACAGCAGAGTCAGAAGTAAAGGCAGAGGAAGCAGAAGAAAGTGAATTTAAAGAAGATACAGCAGAGTTAGAAGTAAAGGCAGAGGAAGCAGAAGAAAGTGAAGTTAAAGAAGAAACAATAGAGCAAGAGGTAAAATCAATTAAACCTAAAAAAAGAACTGTTAAAGATGATATAATAGAAGTAAAAATTGATTCTGATAATTAATAAGAATTTAAATTAAACTAAATATTACTTGATGGGCTTAAATATGGCTTAAATATTAAAGGAAAATTTTTTAAGAATTATTGGGTTGTTTTTTTACTATGAAGAGGTCTGTTTTATAATATGTTCATTTGAATTATAAGAAGATTCTTATGAATCTAAAGCTACTTCGATTGCTGCTATTAAGTTTTCGTCAAGAGGTTTAACACCTGGTTTGAATCTTGCAATAACTTTACTATCTTTTCCAATCAGAAACTTCTCGAAATTCCATTCAACATCTCCTTCAGGTTCAACTTTGTTAAGTGTCGTGTATGGTTCTGTGGTGTTGCCTTTAGCATGAACTTTTTCATAGATTTCAAACTTAACGCCGTATTTTGTAGTGCAAAAATCTTTTATTTCTGAAAGAGAGTCGGGTTCTTGTTTTCCGAAATCATTACAGGGGAATGCAAGTATTCTTAGGCCTTTGCTTGAATATAAATCATGAAGCTTTTGGAGATCTTCATACTGGGCAGTATTTCCGCAATAACTAGCTACATTAACAATTAAAATTACCTCACCTGAGTATTCACCAAGTTTTATAGATGATCCGTCTGAGGAAAGAACAGTAGTATTTTGTACGTCTACTTGCATGTCAAAAAAAAATCACCCTTAGAACATAGCATTGGATATCCTTTTTTGTGTTTAAATCATGTAATGGTTCTGTTTATTTCTTTTATAAATTTTAATTTTTAATTTCTTTAATCCTTTATAATTAATAATATTTCTCAGATTAAATTTGGACTCTTTAGATCCACTTACTGAAATTATTAATTCCGGTCAAGGTTTTTCACCTGCAATTGCTTTGGAAAGAACTATTTGGGCAATGATTGGAGTCTTTTTTTTGGGAGCAGTTTCAAGATCAATAACTAATAGCATGCGAAGTCAAAATTGGTTTGGCAGAAAATTTTTATTTAGTTTTTTTAAAGAAAAAAAAATTACAGATAATACATCTTCACAACCTTCTAGTGATGACGAATTAGTTTAATAAATATGAAAGATTTACTTTTTTCTAAAAAAACAATTTTATTACTTGGTAGTGGCGAGCTTGGAAAAGAATTAGTTATAGAATCCAAAAGATTAGGGTTAGAAGTTATTGCAATTGATCGATATGAAAAAGCTCCTGCAATGCAAGTCGCTGATTACTCAAGAGTAATTAATATGAGAGATAAAAATATTTTAAAAAATGTTATAAAAGAATTTAAGCCTGATTATGTTGTCCCCGAAATAGAGGCACTTTCAATTGAGGCCCTAAAAGAACTAGAGGAAGAAGGATTCAATATTGTTCCAAATGCCAGAACTGTAGAAATAACAATGAATAGAGATAAAATTAGAGACTTAGCTTCTAGAGAATTAGGAATAAAAACTGCAAAGTTTGATTATATTTTTGAATTTGATGATTTAGAAAAAAAAGCAGAAGAAATAGGTTTCCCACTTTTACTTAAGCCTTTAATGAGCTCTTCAGGAAAGGGACAGAGTTTGGTTGAAACAAAAAATGATTTACAAAATGCTTGGAAACAGGCACAAGCAAATTCAAGAGGAAAGGTTAAAGGTGTAATTATTGAAGAATTTATTAATTTTGATTTTGAGTTTACTCTTTTAACTGTAAGAAAAGAAAGTGGTGAAAATATTTTTTGTTTACCAATTGGACATCTTCAATCCAATGGAGACTATCAATGTAGCTGGCAACCTATAGATATCAATGAGTCCTTAATTATTGAAGCTAAGAGAATTACAAGCAGAATATTAAATAACCTTAATGGAGCTGGATTATACGGAGTAGAGTTTTTTATAAAAGGAAGTGAGGTTATATTTTCAGAATTATCTCCAAGACCACACGACACAGGTATGGTTACATTAGTTAGTCAAAATATTAATGAATTTGAATTACATTTAAGGGCTTTTTTAAATTTACCAATACCGTATATAGATCTAATAGAACCCTCTGCTACTAGAGTTATACTTTCTAACCAAGAATGTATAAATCCTATTTATGAGGGTCTTAATGAAGCATTAGAATTTGGAAAGACTAAGGTGCTCATATTTGGCAAACCTGTTGCCAGAAAGGGCAGAAGAATGGGTGTTGTTCTTTCATCAAATTCTGACATTAATCTGGCTAGAAAAAATGCAGATGAAGCTGCTCTTAAAATAAAAGTCAGCTCTAAATAAATATTAAGTAAAAATAACGAAAAAAATACTTATTTCCTTTGTTTTTGTTCTCTATTTCAATGGTTATTATTCGAGTATGTTCTCTCTTTCTCAATGATAGAAAATTATAAAGGTTGGGATATAAATTTAAATTGGGATAATAATGATTATCTCGAAAGGGATACTACTAAAAATTTTTTTAATCAAAAGAAAAAATGGATTGGCGTTCATTTAAATGGTGAAAAAATTTATGGTTCCTCTCTTAAAGAAATTAGGCATATAATTGATTATCCTAGTTTGCATGCAAAGTAAGTTAAAAGATTTTTTTAATCATCCTGATTATTTTCATTGTCTTCAATTAGTTCATTAGCAAGCTTTCTTAAATCTCCCTTAATTGAGACCCATGTAAAGGCGATTATAAAAATTGAAGCAGATATTGCTACAGTGATTTTTTCGACAGGGGACATACCAAGTGCAATAGCAAACATTTCAAATCAAATTCTAATTTTTTATTATATTGAATTTTTTTAAATAGTTTGAATCGAATTTGTTTTTGCAATGATATTTAATTATCCAAAATATAATAAATTTAATTTTAATTAATTATTTTACTTATTGTTTGTGATTTAAATTTTATTCAGTAAGATTAAATTATGGAAAAAAAAAAGTGTCCCCAATGTAAAAATTTAATTTTAAAAACTTCCCCAACATGTTTATATTGTGGCAGACCTAATAAATTTATAACTAAAAAATACGTCAACAAAAAGTGGAATGAAGATAATAATGAAAATGTATTTGATTATATTTTTATTAATAAGTATTTTTTATTTATTTTATTATTAATAATTACAATTGTTATTATTAAATTAAATTAAATTCATCAATAAATCACTCTATTATTGCATCTAATACTTCTTTAGTATTTGTAGATAATTTATTTTTTTTTATCTGATTTATTGTTTCTATCATGTTATTTTTGTAAGGTTCAGAATAATAATTGTATCTACTAAATACTTTCACAAAACGAGAAATTACTATTGGATTTAATTTATCAAATTCAATTATCTTTTTTGCAATATATTTATAACCAGAACCATCCATTGCATGAAATGTACTATTTCTTGATACGAAAGTATTTAATATGGCTCTTAAAGTGTTTGGTGATTTTGAATCAAAAAACTTACTTTCAAATAATTTTTGTATACTGCTAGTGCTATCATCAGTTTCTATAGATGCATTGAATGAAAACCAACTATCTAATACGACACTATTATTTTTCCATTTGTTGAAGAAAATATTTGAAATAGTCTGTCTCTCAAGACATTTAATCCTACTGAAAGAATTCAATGCAGCTTTTGCTAGCGTCATCGAATTACTATCGACATACTTAATTATTTTGCTTTTAATTTCTTCATCATCGCTGTGTAAGAGTAGCTTCCAAATAGTTTCGATTAGTTTTCTTTCATTTTTACCTTCTGGCCATACTTTATCTAGATTGTTCTCTATTTCTTGGAGCTTTAAATATAATTCTTTTTTTAATTTGGTACCGAATAAATAATTTAATTCGTCAATGGTTTTATATATTTTTAAAGGGTCCATATTATCCATCTCTGATTCAATTTCAGCAAACGTAGGAATACTTAGTAATTCTGATAAAAGAGATAAATTAATATCTTTATTTTTTAAAAATAATATTAAGGTGCTTATTAATTTATTTTCAATTTTATGATCTGGTTTTTCATCTAATCTGCATAAAATGATTTTTTTATAAAATACTTTTACAGTATTGGATAGTGTAAAAAAATCTTTTTCATATTTTAAGATTAAAAAATTTTCATCCAAGGTAGTGTCTGATTCCCACTCCACTGGTGAAGAGAATTCGCGAAAATAAGTTACTAAAGGGATTTGGAGATGAGATCTTACATTCCTAAAAATAAATTCTTGTTTTTTTGTCTTTAAAACAACTGTTTTTTTTATTGTTTTATTTTCACCGCAAAAAATAGCCAGATTTATAGGAATTATTAGAGGTAAATCATTATATGGGTTCTTCTTTATTGGATTACTTTGATAGGCTTGAATGGTAAGTTTTTCGTCTGTTTGATCCCAGATTCTCTTGAACTTGACATTTGGTGTGCCATTTTGCTTATACCAGACTTTAAATTTTTTAGGATCGATTTCCTTATCGTGCTCCAAAATTTTATCGACAAATTGGTCTATTGTTGCAGCTTTCCCATCATATTTTGAGATGTAATTACTAAATCCTTTATAGAAATTTTCATCTTTTACAAGCTTATTAAGCATTCTAATTATTTCTGATCCCTTTTCGTATATCGTCGTCGTATAGAAATTGTCTATTTCTTGATACTTTTCTGGCATTACAGGATGCGATGTTGGACCAGAATCCTCTCTAAATTGATTTCTTCTAAGAAATTTCGCATCCTCAAGTCTCTTGATTTCATGATTATGAAGGTCTGCAGTGAATTGTTGATCTCTGAATACTGTTAAACCCTCTTTTAGAGATAATTGAAACCAATCCCTACAAGTGACTCTATTACCCGTCCAATTGTGGAAGTATTCATGGGCGATCACCCCCTCTATTCTTTCTAATTCCTCATCAGTTGTTGTTTCAGAATTAGCGAGTACTAGTTTTGAGTTGAAGATATTGAGACTTTTATTTTCCATTGCTCCCATATTAAAGTGCCTGACTGCAACTATATTGAACAAAGACAAATCGTATTCAAGATTATATTTATCCTCGTCCCATCTCATAGATTTCTTTAAGGAACTTATTGCATGTTGAACATATTTTTCATCGCCATACTCAATATAAATATTTATTTTTACTTTTTTATTCGATTTTGTTATGAAATTGTCTTTTACACAATTAAGTTTCCCTGCTACCAATGCAAATAGATAGGAGGGTTTCGGATAAGGGTCTTCCCAAATTATTTCATGTCGATTATTTGTAAGATTTTTTTCTTTTACGATGTTACCATTTGAAAGTAAGACAGGATAATCATTCTTGTCTGCCTCAATTCTCACGGTGTATTTGCTTAGAATATCAGGCCTATCAGAGTGAAAACTTATCCTTCTAAATCCCTCTGCCTCGCATTGTGTAGTTATAATTCCATTGCTCTCATACATTCCTAAAAGGGATGTATTTTCCTTCGGTTTGATAAGTCCTTCTATCTTTAAAAAAAAATTTTCTTTATTTATATTTTTAATATTCAAATTATTTTTTTGCTGATTGTAGTTTTCCTCTTCTAGTAGTGAGTCATCTATAAATATTTTTTTTATTAATATATCCGTACCATCAAGAATAAGATTTCTGGTATTCTTATTTTTTTTTACCAATATTAGTTTCGTCGTAACATAAACAGCATTTTTCTTAATTACAAAGTCCAAAAAAATTTCTGGAATTTCATAATCAAAAGCTTTGTAATCTTCAAGTTTTACATATCTTGAAATACTCTTTTGGTTTTTTGGATTGTTCATCTTTACAAAGAAGTTCAGAAGTTTTAAAAATTTAGAATACTTATTTTGAAATTATAAGTTAGAACTTTTATCTTCTGACTGACAAAAATGTACTTTAACTTCTCCTGAAGGAAGTAATTCATATAGAGAAGGATTATTAATATCAGGCGATCCGTCTTTATTAAATTGATACCTCCAGTCCCATTTTTTATCTGTAAAGGAAATATAATCTTTTCTTAGAGAGAATGGAAGCATTAGCTTTTTTTTATTCCAATTAATATTTATAAATGCTCCTGGCTTTAACTCAGATATCTTTTCTACTATAGAAAAGTCACCATTAATATTATTTCTCATCACAAGATTAAGGTTTGAATTTTCACATAAATAGCTACTATTTAAAGCAAATAAAAGTATAAGTTTAATAAAAAATGAATGAATTTTTTGAACTCCTTTTATAAAAGATTTGCTTTGAAGCTAAATGAATAAATAAAAGATCATTTTGAATCAAATTAGATCATAATAGATTCCATACTCTTTAGATCCACAAGATTATAATTTGATTCCTCTTTATAATCTTTAACTGAAATAAAATTATTTAAAATACCTGAATATTTTGCATCTCCGCCCACGGTACTTGAAAGTATAAATTTAGGATTGAATTTGTTAATCAATTTAGGTATTACATCAGCACCTTTTACAAAAGAACCAACTAGGGGTAATTCTAAATTTTTTGTTGGAGTAATGACTGCATCAAGATTTTGTTTCTTTAAATTTTCATCAAGATATCCATGGGGTTCAATATAAAACCCATTATTTTGATCATCTTTAACAATATATCCGTTTTCTATTTGTGGTACTGGAGCCCCAGCAGTAGCTTCAAAACACAAATTAAATTGATTAATCTTTTCAGTTGGCTTAAGCATTTTAATTGAACTAAAACCAATTTTTTCTAATGTTTCAACAGCACTTTTAGGGCAGATTATAGGAATATCCTTTCTGAACATTTCTAATGTGGGTACATGACAGTGATCAGGCAAACCTTGGGTTAATAAAATAATATCAATTTCTTTATTTATTAAAATTTCTTCTTCCAATGATCCTTTAAAAAACCATTCACCTGGTGGAAAAATTAAGTCTCCTTTGAGCCAAGGATCAATAATTAAATTGTTTTTTCTAAAATTTATAAGCCAACCATTTGACCCTAGGTAGGTAGCTTCAAAAGACATTATAGTTTGATCATTTATATAGACTATAAAGTAATTTTGGCTTTATCGAGAAATTACTAATTTAAATTAGTTTGTTTCATTTAAAATTTGAAATGACTTTCTTTTAAGATTAAATATTAAAACTTGGTTATCTTTACAACTAATTTTAAAGTCTTCTTTTTCTAGCATTTGTATAGGTATTAGAGCTAATCCTCCTGTTCCTGAAAATATGATTGGCATCGTGTTATTTTTCGTTCCATTCATTTTTTGTAAGTCAATAGCTTGAGAAACTATTTTTCTGGCTTTGTCAAATCCGTAATCTTCTATTAATTCAGACCATAAGAAATTTACTGATTCATATTTCGAAAACTCAATTTGTACTGTTTTCATTAAAAAGTATTAAACATTTAGCGATTAATAGATAAAAATATAAAGTTAATTAGTATTTTTAAATCTATCCATGACTAGTTGTAACATATCAACTACATCTCCATCGGTTAGATTTAAATCCTTCTTTAAATCGTTGCAAGTTAAATTCATTTCAAGCGCTGCTTCAGCCATATGATTAACTTTTTGGTTATCCCCTCCCAATGAAATAAAGGGATTGAAGTTTTCTATCATTTAATATTTGTTGTTACCATTTAGTTCTAGCTAAGAAATAATCAATTATCTTTTATTGATACATAAGCTTATAAATATGTTATTTATTATTTAGAAAGTTTTTATTTTTAAACTAGAGATATTGAGATACCCTTTGATATCAAAGCGAATCTTCTAGCTCTGACTAGTAATGGAAATATCAAATTTGTTCTTCTGTTTGATTTAAACACCTTAGAAAGTAACAAAAGTAAATTACTAGAGGGATTATTTATCTCTTTGCAAATAGTATTAATTGCATCTGCCCCATGAAAGATATCTTCATTTTTCAGGAGAATAGCTCCTTTATCTAGGTCATAGCCTTTATATAAGAGGGATGTAATTAGAGTTAAATTTTTACGACCATCAAGAATTTTAATATTAGTTATCTTGCTTTTGATTTCTAGGAGCTCTGCAAAATGATTGCAGAATGGGCATTCTCCATCATAAATAAAAGTATAGTTAGTAGTCATTAGGAAATAGTTTTAATCCTCCTGAAGTAGGCCAAGAATAGAGTAATGCATCGATAATAAAACAAAAAATAAAAATTTTGTGGATTTCCATAAAGGACTAGCTAAAAGATTCTCATAATTACGAAGAAATGTCTCAATATAGGTATATCTTTCATAAAAATCTGTATGATTACGCGGAGATATTATGTTTTAAAATCATGAGTTTATTAGCTTCTTTTGCTTTAGGTGGTTTCAATCCTTGGGCAGCGGGCTTTGGAATTGGTTCTTTAGTCCTTTTTGGTCTTGTTGGTCTTGTGGCTGGTCCAAACCTAAAGAATTTTGACCCTGATGCATAAATCATCAAATTTAATATAGATTTTTAAAAGACTCATTTGAGTCTTTTTTTTATGCGGTTTTTAGAATTTATTTTTAGAATAAATAAAATAAACTCCGCCAAAGAAATGTTTTTGAATCCTTTTTATCCATTTACTTTTTTGAAAATCTCTTCACTTAAAGCTACTATTGTTTTTTTATCAATACTTTTAATCAAATCAAATTTGCTTAGATTGAAAGGGGGACTAATAGGAGGTCTTTTTGCCTTGATACTCATATCGGGGATTTTTGCCTCTAGTACCATAGCTTTAGGATCTTTAGTGTATGCCTATCGATTAAAAAAGAAATCTAATTCTGATGATAATCAAATGCAGGATTTAGAAACTGTAAATGTTTAAGATATTTTGTGAATCAAAATCAGTTAGATAATTTAAAATGGAGTTCCAGGTACAAAATGCAAGACTAAAAATCCAAAACCGGCAGCAAAAACTATTGATACCGCGATGATTACAAGGCCCGATGCCATACCCCCTTCGTTAAACGCCATTTAGTTAGTTATTTTTAAATTAATAATAGAACATATTTGTTCCTAGGTAATAGTTCTAATTACTCATCTATCATCCAAATTTATTATTAATGGTGAATAAAAGTAAAAAGATGGAAGTTAACGAGACTATAAAACCAAATATTATTAATGGTTTAGATTTGACGTTTTCTTCTTTAGTAAGCTTATTTTTTGAAGAAGGAAAATTTTTATCTTTTTTTTTATAAATAAGATTGGAAAAAGGTTTAATCACGATAAATTTTAGATTTAAGCTAACTACCCTAAAGTTTTGAACAAATCTTTATGGTAATCAACAACATTTTGACAACTTATTACAGGTGTAAATTCAATATGAATTCCAAATTTGGCTCTCCATGGAGCAAAATGCTCAAAAATTTCTTTATCACTTTCTGCCTTACATAAACAAACTACTCTACCCTCCCCTGGAGCATGAACTCTAAATAACATCTCAAATTTATCTGTTTTATCTGATTTTGCAATTTCACCATTTTCCCAAGCTTCTACAAATAATTGATAAGCTTTCACTTGATTCTCAATATCTGGGAATTGGCAGTCAGCAAGAAATAATTGCATTGGAGTATTCTTAATGTTTACTCATTATCCCTCAAATACTTATTTATTAATGCTACTGTTTGAATTTGAAGATCAGAAAAAAAATATTTT
>CACEFS010000015.1 GCA_902558895.1 uncultured Prochlorococcus sp. | reverse complement strand
TTTTTTGAAAAGTAAAAGTATCAATTCTTTTTTAGTTTTTTCAAGAGTATAAATTTCAGCAATATTTAATATCAGCGATACCAAGCAAAATAAATGATTTTTAAAGAATATTTGAATATATTTCTCCAAAAGATATTTTAAACCAATTTAATCTTTTCTTCTAGTGGTAGCCATTAATTGTTTTATCTTGTATCTTGGGTTTATTTATATATTCCCTTTCCATTAAAGAGCCGTATTTATGAATCTCGGATTGATAGGCTGATTAATTATTACTGCAATGAGGTAACTAAAATAAAAATAATTAACTTAAATAAAGTAACCAAAATATTTTTTATTTTTTCTCTCTTAATTCTGGGAAGCAATTCGCAATATGAATTAATTCATAAACCTCTTTGCTATCGTATTTTTTATTAGGAATTCCACTTCCTACCTCTATACCTCTCTCCTTCATCTTCTTTAATATCAATTCTCGTCTTTGCATACTTGACATAGACTTAAATCTTTTAATTCGTTCTTTTTTATCCACTAGATCTTAGTTTATTTAAAATTTATTATTGAGGTTTTATTAATTAGCGATTCATTAAATAAGTAAGAAAGCCAGTAAATGTAAGTAATTTAAATCCAATAAAGAAAGGCAAATATTTTTTGACCTTTTTTCCAACGGGCAATAATTTATTCAATGAATTGATCATAATTTATATTAAAAATTTGATTCTAACGAATTTTTCTTAAATTATCCCCATTACGATTTGTACATTTAAAAAAGTATAATTAAACTATAAGAGTTACTCTCCTTATTTTTTATGAATGATAAAGAAACAATAATTTCATTATTAGATGAGTTTGCTAATCCCAAAAAAATGGCTTCATTTTTTGTTAACAATGGGACTCCAAATTTTTTATTCATAAGACCGAGCGGTAATCCTATAGATGCAAAAGGATTCGAACAAATGATTACTGGTGATATAGTACAAGAAAAAGCAGAAATAACAAAAATTCACCGATTCGAATTTTTAAGCGAAAATATAGTCATGTGCATTTTTACACTTGGTTCAAAATTCACTTACAAAGGGGTACCTAATGACGATTTGCCAACAGTTACGTCAATTTTTAAAAAATTAAATAATGTTTGGAAAATTCACTGGATGCAAAGATCTACCGGCAATTCGAATTTAACTTTATGGGACTAGCGAAGTTAATTGCCCTGTTAATGGTCTTACTTCTCGTTGGTAGCTCCTTTGTTGGTTTAATTATTTATTTTATAAAATAAACACATCTATTAAATAATACTATATAACTATTTTTTTTAGAAAACATTTTCTTCTTTTCTGCTTGGTATTTTGATTTTCAGTTAAAAACAAAAACTTTAGACAGACTAACACCTATATCTAAAGCTAATAAAGCAATTAGTAACTTACTCATTTTTTAGAACTCTCAACTATTTTTTTATAAAGTTCTTCAGAAATAGGTTGCATAACCTTTTAAAAATCTAATAACAAATTAGTTTTTTTATAATTAATTTCTCGTTACTAAATATACGAATATATGAATTTTTAAATAGGTAAAAAATATCTTCATAATAAGTTTTTCTTATAACGTATTAATAAATACTTAGTGCAAAAACTTCAATAAATGCCTAAACTTTTTTTAAAAAGAAATAAGAAATCTTATTTAAAGTAAATAGAACCTCTATAAGTAAGCTTTATCGCCTTTTCTTCCTGTTTTCTACAATATACGAATGACTCTCCATTGAAATACATGTTTACCATGATGCAGCTCCTAAACTTGCTCAAGTCCCCGTCCTATGGCTTGAGTCGTACTGCGGTCTATCAGATGGTAGATCGGACGATTTTGTAGCACTCACTACAATCTATTTATAAAGTATTAATACTTAGATGTCAACAATTAATAGAAACTAAACTTCAATTTAAAATTAGATTCTACTCTCACAAACTTCCTAAAAAGAATATAGAACATATAACTACGAGTAATTCCGATAAAAACTGAAACAAATGCTAGAACTACACAAATAGGGCAATGTGGGAATCCCATTATTTATTTTCCAATATATATTTTAGTTCAGCCTCTGCATTGAGAATATCGACTCTTCTCTTAAGTAGTTTAAAAAATTTAATTATTTTTTTCAAAATTAAACCTTCTTTAGGCATCAATAATAATATTATTTTAAGAATGAATATATCAATGAGCAGAAATACTGAATCCTTTGATATTACTGAATTTTGTAGCATAGCTATACAATACATTACTCCAACATATGTTCAGATACTCTTGATCAATTAACCAATTAAAGATTATTCAGAATCAACTAATCGATCCCCTTGAAGTGCAATTTTTCTTTTGCTAAAATTAAGCGGGCTAAAGTCCAATACTCCACGAGGATTTAGTCCGCTGCCTAAAGTCTGAGAATAAAAATTTTCCTTAATTAATATGAATCTATGATTGATGAGATAAATATCTTGATTGCTTAATAAAATTATTTTGTATATTTTAATTACAAAAATTATGAGTTTTTTTTAATTAGTTACTAAATCCTCTTGGAAAAAGCTTTATTAAATTTCTTTTACTGGTTACTAATAAGATCAACCGAATCTCATTATGGGGAATCATTTATATCTGTAGAAGTTCCATCTAATTCAATCAAAAATACCTTTTGATTTCAGAAAGTTTTTTAATTTGAAGTTTTTAATATTTTAA
Source organism: uncultured Prochlorococcus sp. (assembly GCA_902558895.1). Classification (GTDB taxonomy): domain Bacteria; phylum Cyanobacteriota; class Cyanobacteriia; order PCC-6307; family Cyanobiaceae; genus Prochlorococcus_A. Next base: position 30,990 of record CACEFS010000015.1, on the reverse strand, counting down.
TTCATAGCTATCTTGACATTTAAATAACTTATTTAAGTTGGGTTGGTTAATTATCTCTATTGCAAATAAAGATGAGGTTGTTAATCTTGCAATTAAAAGAGATACTTAATTTCTTAAACTGATGCAATTTGATCATTTAAATTCCAACAACGATGATGGCCTCATGTCAATAGAAGATTTAAAAGCTTTACGTCTACGAAAAAAGAAAATTGAAAGTGATAAGAAAGCTAGAAAGTATATCCTGGAGATAAATCAAAGATATAGAAAAATGAGTACACGCAAAAGTAATAACTTTTTAAGGAATATTAACCCTTTTAACAAGGCCGCTTAAATTGTTAATCTTGATTTTGTTAATTTGTTTAACTTTGCAACTTTCAGAGTAAGATTTTAATGGTGTTTCTTTGGAAGAGTTTCACCAAGAGGGGTCAATTTTTGGCCCCTTCTTTGCGGAGATATTTTTTAATTGAAACTCGTTATAAAATTAAAGTAATACTTTCCTAGAAGGCGAACGTGATGTAAATCTTTTGTTTAAAGTTTTTTATTACCACTTAATGATCACTCTATATCTTCAACTAAATCTTCTCATTTAAAATACAAAAGTTTTAGCTTATGGACCATTTCCCATAATTTATTGAATTTTTTCATTTGCGATTTTTAATGGCTTCACCTACAAGTTGGGAATTTTACAAAGAAGTTGAAACTAAAACTCTATGGGTCAATATTTGTACCCAAAATTTAGAAGGAGTAGCGATTTCGATCAATAAATGGTGGAAGACAAGATATCCAGCATACAAAATCAGAATAGTTTCTAAAAAAGAATTTGAGCTAATAAAAATGCAAGCTGAGAAAAAGGAGCAATAAAATTATTCTTTGGTAAATATTGATGCTGAATATTTAATTTTTGCAGCTATTATAGAATCAATAAATTAAAGAACAAATGAACTCTGCATTTGCAAAAGTCTCAAATTTGAAAGTTAACAGGGCTTCTAAAATAGCTATTACTCTCGCATCATCAACTTTCTTTTTATATGCCTTGGGTCAAGCACCAATTTTGAAAAATATTCTTGCAAGTGCCTTCTCTTGCTCTGGCTAAATAAAATACTCTTTTTTTAGAGAAGCTAAAAAGCTAAAATAGACTGTGATTGACAGTCGATCTAAACTTAGAGGGATAAACCCCTCTTTTTTAATGATTAATAGATTTATTGATGAAAAGATAATGACTCTTCTTTTTTCTCTTTTCAGCTGATGAATATTTCCCCGCACCTATTAATTGATGCTGTGATATTAAGCGCTGCCCTTACGATAACTTTGGTATTAAGGGCAAAAGGTAATGCTGCCAGAAAAGAAAAAGAAAATAAATGATTACTAGAGAAGAAGAAAAAGAATTTAAAAAACCTAAATTATATAGATTTTGGAACTTTCTTATTTATGGAAGTTCAATAGCTATTGGAGTTTTCTTAGTTTATTTATATTCTGCTTATGTCTTTATAAATAAATGACTTACATGTACGGCATAGCGATTACTTATGGGGTTGTGAGTCTTTTATTGCTTGGTGGGTTTGCATACTTTACTTTTAAAATGAAACGCTAATTTTTATGTCCTCTTCAATGAAAGATTTCTTAGATAAATTTTTTGATTTATGTAGAGAATATCAACAAGAAATTCCACCTCAAAAGATGGCTGAGATTTTAAGAGAATATGCAAATAGATTAGATGAATGATAGATCTGGCAGACCTGAGAAAGTATTAATAGAATATAATCGCTAAGCAAAATTTATACAAATTTTTTTAAAGTTAGAATAAATTTTTTTGAAGATATTTTCCTTGCAATCATTTATAATTTGAGATTTTTTTTGATCCTTAATCCGTACAATTTTATTTCTCTTACCTCACAAATACAACTTGAAATTTACCGTTCAAATGAATTAGAACGTAGTTATAGTTAAGGGGTAACTCTTATGGCACTAAATGACACATTTACTATCCAAGAAATTAATTTGGATGAAAAAATCTCTCATATGACAATAATCCAAAAGAAATTGAAGCTTATTGGAAAAACGAATGTGCAGAACATCCGAGTAACAACCATTGCTTGATTTTTTGTGATTTAAACTTTAACTTTTAGGTATTCTTACGCTTGATTTTTACTTAATACCCGTACTAAAGAATAATCAGATAGAAAGGAGGCCGAGCGGATGACTAATTTATGTATAGAAATTTTATTTTGGACAATTTTAATTTCTTATTTGGGATTAAGGTTTTCTCAAACTTGGAATGGATTCAAAAAACAGTATTAATAAGGAGAATAGAAAATGAAACTACAAACTCAGTTCACGGTTCCAAACAAAGAATTAAAAGATCTTGATTATGTTAAGAAAGTAGATTTCTTAAAAGAAACTTTAAATAAAGAATGTATAGATTATCCAAATCAAGAAGATTGCTTGGTATGTTGCAATTAAAAATAATAAAATAACTGTTTTTCAAAAGAAAATAAAATTTTTATTAGTATTTATAAATTTTCTAAAAGGGAGTTACCACTATGGAATTAAGATTCTTCCCAATAAATGTTTTTAGAGAAACTCCAAAAGTAACATTCTTCGATGCAGGCATAGTTACTTCTAATGGTTCTGATGTTGTGATACATTCTGGGGAAGCTATATCTCCTCCAGATGATTTAAAAGATGAGCAATATTACGTTCACTATCATCAAATTGACCACAATTTAGTTATCATCGGAGAAAGGAAATTTGTTTTAATAAATCCTTTCTGGGATGAACCACATCATGTGATTTATTTAAATAGATCTATGGGAGCATTAGAAATTCCTATAGGAACTTATCACAGATCTATCTCAGGGAAAGAAGGTAGTATTGCTTTAAACCAACCCAAAAGAGATAAATTTTTTGATCCTTCTAAAGAATTTATCCCTCAAAAATTAGACAAAATTAATTTAATTAAGGCAAGAAAAAGTCCCCCTGTTTATTGGATTTACGAAAATAACAAAATCAAAAGAGTCAATTTTAATCCTCTAGAAAGAAAAATTAAAACTCCTATTTGAAATGAAAAAACATATATCCCCTAATAATAATTTAAAAAACCTGAATTTAATTATTAATTCTGATACTTATAAATTGGCTCACGAAGATATTGGCCTACTAAGCCGAAATGAAATGCGTGGAGTTAGAATGCTTCTTGAAATTACTAAACCAGATTTAATCCTTGAAGAAAATAAAATTCTTTCAACCATAATTATTTTTGGAGGCGCAAGCATTAAAGAAGAATCAAATACAAAAAAGAGAATAGAAAATATAAAAGAATTAATTAAAAAAAATCATACATCAATACTTCTAAAACGAAATTTAAATAGATTAGAAAATTTGCTTCTAATGAGTAATTACTATCAATCTGCAAGGGAGCTTTCTAAACTTGCTTCAATTAATAATCAAAATAAAAACTGTAATTCTCATGTGATTGTTACAGGTGGGGGGCCAGGAATTATGGAAGCTGCTAATAGAGGTGCTTTTGAAGCAAATTGTAAGTCTATAGGGTTAAATATCAGTCTCCCTAATGAACAAATACCAAATGCTTTTATAACTCCCGGTCTTTGCTTTAAATTTAATTATTTTGCATTAAGAAAGATCCATTTTGTTATGCGATCAGTAGCTGCCGTATTTTTTCCTGGAGGTTTTGGAACACTCGATGAATTATTTGAACTATTGACACTCTGTCAAACAGGAATGAAAACTAAAATCCCAATCATACTTTTTGGTAAGCAGTATTGGAATAAGTTAATTAACTTTGATTATCTAGCTGATCTTGGATTGATTGAAGATAAACATTTAAATCTTTTCCAATATGCAGACACTGCATCAGAAGCATGGGAAATTATCAAATCATCAAAAATCTCAGATTAAAAGCAAACTAGTTATTTAAATAACAGTTAATTACTTAATTTATAATTTGTTTTAACAACTTTTATTATTGAATCTTGTGGCTCTTCACTTGGGAAACAATTAATAATCCTATATTTTCCTCCTTTTTTATCTGTCTCAACAACTGTAAATTCAACGTATTTACCAATTCCATCTCTTAAATCCTTAACTTCAGTATTTATTATCTCTTCTTTATCATTTTCGATGATACGAGATTTACCTCCGCAACTTAACAAAGCATTCTCCTCAGTGAGAAAAAAATCTTTGTCATTTCTGCAAGAAGATAGGAAAGATAAAGAGACTATTATTAGTATAAAATTTTTCATAATCAACTTTTTGTACTTAACTACATTATCAATAAAGGCTATTAAAGATATAGTTAACCCCCTAGCAAATTAAAAATCTAATTCATAATATCAGAGCAATAAATAGAAATTATGTTAGAAAGAAATGCGCGATGCATTTAGAAAATCTTTATAAATATTTTGCCAGTGTATAATCCTTTGTTCAAGTCTATTAGGCGGACCAAGTTTAAAATTTTCCAGATAAGACTTATGAACTGATTCGACAATAACTTTATCTTCTCCAAGAAATTCTAATATACTTCTTTTCCAATTTTCTAAATCATATTCACATAAAGAAGCAGAGGCTAATTTAATTTCAATAATACACTGATCAATATTTTTGGGAAGATAATTTATTAAAACAAGCCCTTTACCAGGCCAAATTATTAGATGGTTCCATGGGAGTAATCCAAAGGTATATAGATTTCCTTCACTATTAAGAGGGGTAACAAGAAGATTACAAAATTCACTGAAGAAATAACTGTAATTTTTAATTGGACCTTGTTCTTTATGTAGGGTATCTTTATGAGCTATTGCTACATGATAATCATCCAGTGTATTATCATGGGCAATTTTCCAATTGCAATTTAAGGTGTCAGAAAACTCAGAAAAAATGCTGTACTTCATATCCCATTGATCATTACATTTTCTTCCAACAAGCTCAATTTGATCATCTATAGATATTGGTTTTTTGCTGAAATTAATCCAAATTAAAGGTCCATTTATTAAAGAGTTAACTTTTTCTAAAAAATAATCCTTTTTTTCTATTTTTGTTTCAAAATCGTACTTTAATGGCAAGGTTTTAAGTTTGCCAAAACTATCAAAAGTCCAGCCATGGTAGGGACAAAAAATATTTTTTGAAGGATTAAATTTTGTTTTTGGCAAACACAATTTTGACCCACGATGAGGGCATCTATTTTTAAAAACAGTTATTAAATTATTTTCTGAACGCGAGATTAATAATGATTGATTAAAGAATTTTTTTTCCAATATTTCGCCAGGTTTGATTTCTCCTATAAAAATGAATGGGTGCCAATAATTTTTTGAATAGTTATCTAATTCAAGTTCAAAAATTTTTTTGTCTTTATAAAGCCAAGTAGGCAAAAAACTAGTTGACATTATTTATTTTTTTTGGAGGCATCTTAAAAAATCAGATAACTCATATCTTAATTTTGCAAAATCCGAATCAAGTTTCAATTTATCTAAATCTCCTTTTTGTAGATCTACCTTAACTTCTTTTATGATTCTTCCAGGATTAGGCGCCAAAATACATATTTGCTGAGAGAGCGCTAATGCTTCTTCAATATCATGGGTTATAAGTAAAACTGTTAATGAAGTTTTTTTCCATAATTCATAGAGAAATTTCTGCATAGATTCTCTTATCTGTAAGTCCAAGGCTCCAAAAGGTTCATCTAAAAGTAGAATTTTAGGGTTAGTCGCTAAAGCTCTTGCAATTGCAATCCTTTGTTGCATTCCTCCAGATAATTCTTTTGGATACTTATTTCCCGAATCCTGAAGACCTACTACTTCTAATAAATAAGATGTCCTATATTTTATTTCTTTCAACTTATAAGAATTTAAATTCATTCCAAATGCAATATTCTCAGATGCTGTGAGCCAAGGGAAAAGACTATATTTCTGAAAAACCATTCCTCTATCCAATCCCGGTCCACTAACTATTTTTCCATCTACTTTTACGTTCCCTTTCGATGGACTCTCAAGCCCAGCAATAATCCTCAATATAGTACTTTTACCTGATCCAGAGCTCCCAACAAGAGTTTTAAATTCACCAGAACTTATTGAAAAGCTTATTCCCTCAATTGCCTTTTTTCTATTTGAACCTTCCCCAAAATATTTTGAAATATTATTAACATCTAATTTCATTTAAACAGCCCATTTACATGTACGTCTAAGTAACAATCTAAAACTCATATCCAAAGCAAATCCTATTAATCCAAGAACTATTAATTCTGCAAATATTTGATCTGTGCGAAAAAATCTTTGAGCCAGTTGAATCCTTTTACCTAAACCAACTTCCGCTGCAATTAACTCTGCAACAATTACTAAATTCCATGAAGTTGCGATATTAATTCTTAAAGTATCAATAATACTTGGCAATGAGTATCTGGCTATTACTCTGATCAATAAATCTTTTGTATTACCTCCTAAAGTAAGTGTTGTTTCAATGAGTTCTTTGGGCACAAATTTTACTGAATCCATAACCATCAAAACATTAAAATAAACAGTACCAATGAAAATTAATGCGATTTTTGGAGCCTCTTCTATTCCTAAATAAATAATAAGCAAAGGAGAAAAAGCAGCGGCAGGCATATACCTAAGCATCGCAATTAATGGTTCACATAACGCACAAAAAGAAGGGAAAGAACCCATTAAAATTCCTAATGGAATTGAAAAAATTGTTGCAATTATAAAACCAGCAAATACCCTACCAGTACTTGCAAAAATATCTTCAAATAATATTCCACTCTCAGCCATATCCAAAAGAGAATAAAAGACCGCTAACGGTGATGGTAAAAACATTTCACTTACAAGTTTTAATTGACAAACTAATGTCCAAATTAAAAGGGGAAGCAAAAGTGAGGCTATTTGAAGAAATATTTTAATTAATTTTTTCGGTTCACTACCAAATGAAAAGAGGGATAAAAAATATTTATCCCTCTTGATTAAATTCGAACTGACCATTTTAATTTTGTATTAATTAACTGATGTTTTTAACGAAAGAAGAGTCAAATAATTTACTCATATCTGGTTTTTCAGGAATAAATCCTACCTTTACCATAAAGTCTGCCATTTGTTTCGCTGCATAAGGCATATGTTTCATACCAAACCCATCACTAAAAGCTTCTAAATTTTCTTCCAAAGAAAAGAACCTAGTTCCACCTTTATATTGTTTGTATTCGCGTGTTGGGATCCCAGCTCGCTTTGCCATGATCTTTTCAGATTTTCTTGGATTTTTTTCCATGAATTCTCTTATATCCCACCATGTTTTAACAATTTTTTGAACATCATCTGGTCTTTCAGAAATCAAATCTCCGCTTACAGCTAATAAATCAGGGATTGCACCAGGATAATCTTTTGAACTAGCGATAACTCTTGCTCCAGGCCTCTTCATTGCAGTTCCTGTAAATGGAGGGAATGCACCAACTGCATCAACTTTTCCTGCTGCGAATGCAGTTGCAGCCTGATCAGTTGGAAGTCCCTTAATAATTACATCATCTCGAGTTAATCCAACATCATTCAGAGCTAAAACAAGTAAAAAATCATCCACAACACCTTCTTCTACTGCTACTGTTTTACCTTTCAAATCAGCAACACTTTTAATTGATTTATCTGCAATTATTTGGTCATTCCCTGCAGAATTATCATTAACTAAAACAACTACTTCCCCTCCATTCTCTCCTGGTAAGAATGAAATAGTATCATTAAGAGTCTGCGAATTTCCATCAATCTTACCAGCAGCAAAAGTTTCCATGGATTGAACATATCCATCAAACCATTTCATCTGAACATTAACTCCATTTTTTTCAAACATTTTTTGATCAACAGCTATCGCCCAAGGCCACCATCCTGCCCAGTTACTGTATCCCAAAGTGATTGGTTCACCTTTTGGAGCTGCAGGACTTGATAGTGTACTTAATGAAATCGCTAATATTAAAGCCAGCAAAGAGGCAACAAAAACTCTCAATTTTTTAAACATTTTTTAAAAAAAATATTACGTACTATCAATACTCAAGAAAAAGCAAATCTAAAGTTGTAATGACTGATACTTTTAAGAGATTACTCTTAATTAATCAATACTAAAATAAGTATTAAATATTTTTAAATTTCAGAATCTTTTTACTAATCCAATCTTGCCATAAATCAAATCCAGACTTGGTTATCGAAGAAATTTCTATAACATCTGCCTTCGGATTAGTTGAAGCTATGTTCGATTTTAATTCGTTAATATCAAAATTCAAATGGGGTAACAAATCAACTTTAGTTATCAAAATTAAATCTGCTTCTCTGAACATTATTGGATATTTTAAAGGTTTATCCTCACCTTCGGTAATACTTAAAAGTGCAACTTTAAAATGTTCTCCAATCTCAAATTCTGCAGGACACACTAAATTTCCTACATTTTCCACTAACAAAATATCTAGTGAATCAGGATTTATTTTTTTTTCTAGTAATTTCAAACCTCCACTAACCATATTTGCATCGAGATGGCATGCTCTTCCAGTCGTAATTGGTACTACTGGAATATTTAATTTTTCTAATCTTGCCGCATCAAGATTAGTGGTCATATCACCCTCTAAAACAGCACTATAAAATTTTTTTGAAAGATCTTCTAAAGTTATTTCAAGTAATCTCGTTTTTCCTGCACCTGGACTGCTCATTATGTTCAAGCAAAGTAAATTATAATTATTGAACTTAATTTTATTTTTCTCTGCTTGATGACTATTTTGATGAAGAATATTTAATTCAATTTTGTCTGAAATTGGTAAATGCATTTATATTTGAAAATACGCTTTTATTCTAGATACTAAATTTCTACTTTTCTTGAAAATCAATAGATGCGATTTTTAATTCCCTCCCACTAATAATTTCCTCTAAATTAAAATTGCAACATGGGGATTTATATCCATTCTCTTTCTTTGGAAAATATAATCTATTGCATTTAGAGCATTTCCCTTCAAAGGGTATTGTCTCAATAGTAATCTGAGAGGAATCTAACCAAGAACCCAAGACTGCCGCATTAAAAGTATTTATTAATGATATTGGTTCCACGCAAGTAAATTCCCCAATTTTAAGATTAATCTTTTCAATAACTATTTTTTTTTTATTTTTTTTCTTTGCCCATTCTTCCATCGAAAGAATAAGGCATTTTGTCATATCTACTTCATGCACGAAAATCTATCTCCATTTTTGATCAACTGACATATTACATTTATCTGAAATCCATTCTGGTTTAGATTGTCTTGGGAGCTGACCACTTACTACAAGATGTGCAATTGAATCACAAATAACTCTAGTAGCTAATAGAGCTGTCATATCGCTTACATCATATGGAGGCGAAACCTCAACAAGCTCTATTCCACATACATTCACTTTTCTGATAATGTACTCCAAAAGTTTTAATGCCTCTCGAGGTAATAAACCCCCAGGTTCAGGCCAACCAGTTCCAGGGACAAATCCAGCATCAATACAATCAATATCAAAAGAAATATATACACAGTCAGTTCCATCCGTAGCTTTTTCAATCGCAAAATCAGCGGCCTCTTTTAATCCCATTTCACAGATATCAGTAACTGTTAAAACATTTGTACTTCGTTCCCTGCAAATTTTCACTCCTTCTCTTGGTACTTGCCAACCTCCAATTCCTAATTGAACAAGATTTTTTGCAGGTGCATTTTTCATATTAGTTGCATGAAACCATGGACAGGTATGCATTCTTTCATCTAAATCTGTTTCTTGAGTATCTACATGTCTATCAAAGTGAATGATCCCTACTTTTTTATCTCCTAAGTGGCGACAAACTCCTCTAACTGTGGGAAAACCTATAGAATGATCTCCACCTAAGATAATTGGAAATGCACCACTAGCAAAAATATGAGCAACCCCCTTTGAAATTTGATCAAAACTTTTTTCATTATTAGCTGGAATTGTAAAAATATCTCCTACATCACAAATAGATATCTGCTCTCTAAGATCCACTCCCATTTCGTAATTGTAAGGAGTATAGAGAGCAGAAATTTTTCTAATTCCTTGAGGTCCGAATCTTGTCCCTGGTCTATAAGTAGTTCCAGAATCATGAGGAACTCCAACGATCGCAACATCATAACTTCCCACTTCATTTACATTTTCAACATATGGAGCTTTCATGAAAGTATTGATACCTGCAAAATGGGGTAATTCTCCTCTTGAAAATGTAGATATATTTCTATCGACAATACTTTTTGCTCCTTCTAAACCATATTCCTTTGCTCGGGCAACCTCCTTTTCCCACCCTTTAAGAGGTAATTTTGATTCTTTTTCTAAAGCATCCATTCCTTCGCTCGGATGCTTTCTTATAAAGTTTTGATTTTTAGATGATTCAGTAGTCACAAATTAAAAATTCTTTTTACACTTATTTCAATATTGTCAATAAAAATAAAAATGAACCATAAACTTGCTTTAAAAGATTCTCATTTAAACATTGTTAAATAACTATTTGCAAAAATAAAATACATAAGTCTATTAAAAAGCCAGCTGGCTTAATTACAAAAGTATTAAAAATATTTAATAACGGAATAAATGATAGAAAAAGTAATAAGTTAAAAAGTATTAGATATTTTATTTTTCATATTTTCAATTTAATTGATTAATTCATCTAACCATTCTGTATTATTTTGTTCTTGTCTTTTATGGCTTTGACTTTTTTGAGTACTCATAAATTTCTTTTATTAAGATTGTCCATTTAATATATCTTTTGGACTTACAGGAATCAATAAGCATATTGCTAAATCAATTGATAAGACAAGCTTTAGTAGCATTTCATACAAACCTAACCAACACAAATTAACTAAGAAAATCTAAATCTCTTCAGTTAAGTATTTTCTACGATGTTTTTATTTTAAATTCTGATTTGAATTAGGAAAGAGTATAGATATTCCTATGGAAAAATCATTTCTAAATTTCATTTATTGGATCTTAGTAAAGTCAGCTGAAAGTTACTACGGAGATTCATTAAAAACAGAAGTACCATATACACCTTATTTTTAGTTTTGGTGGACTCTAACTTTTAATACTAGATCTCTAGTTTGAGATCTTTTAGTTTGGAAGTAATTTATCAAGAAACACAATATGGGTACTTATAGATTCACTACAAAATAATCTCTTACATTTAATTTCTTTTACTGATTGTGAATAAATTTTAGCGGTAAGGATCGCTCTAAAATTAACTAAAACTACAATTAGAAGTAGTAGCTGAATTGCGAGATTCGTCATAAGATTACCCTCCTTAAATCTATATAAAAACTCTCAAAGGTCAAAATAGGTATTGAATAGAGTTTAAATTCCTATTTTTAGCCATCGAGATTCTCTGGTAATAATCTAGGTTCACAATTTTCGACGCATTTTTCTAGAGACTTTTCAGTATTACTCTTAATTTCGCAACTACGAATACAATCATAAAAGGCATACTTGGGATCTAATTCATTTTTGAATTGTTTATTTCTAAATGTATTCATGATCAAACTCCCTTTGATTTTTTTCAAGTTGATTAATTAATTTATCCAACCAAAGAGTGTTTTTGATCTTTTTTGTGTCTTTAAAGTATTTCGTTTTAAACGTACTCATGTAGTTATCCCTCAATCAGTGGGTCCAAAATAGGGGTGGTTATTGAAATTTCCTAGAGCAAAAATACTGATTGTGAATATAGTGAAATATTTAAAACTGATTAATTTATAATTTATATTTTAGGTATTACAACTCTTGATTCTTGTGTATAACTCATACTAAATAATTTCTAAAAAGAAGGTTAATTATGACTTACGGAAATCTAATTAAAAATAAAATTCAACATTTATTTGGTAGTTTGATTTATTCGTTATCAATTGAGAGAAAACTAACTGATGCTCAAATGGAATGTATGCAATTCGGTATTTGTGATTATGCTCCAAGACAAGTTGAAGAAGTTCCCTTTTTTCATTATTAGTATGAATCCATTTTATAGTAAGGGTAACTAGCTCCTCCTCACCCAATCAGGAGATCCACTAAACCAATCAGCAAGATCATCATTTTTGGGATCAAAATGATTTTCAGAATCTAAGCCATCAAGGCCTAGATTCTGGATGAGTCCATTTATTCCATCTGATTTTTGCTTGCCATATCTCCTCAAGCTATTAGCTTTCTTAAGCCATGTCCATATAGTTGAATTATGTTTTGCAAGCTTTTCTACATAAATTCTTTCTTCCAATGCTACGGGTTCATCTAATGAAATCCTCTTTACAATATCCTTAATTTTTAAACGAGTCTTGTTGGTTAGAAACATATTCATAAAAGAAGTTAATGATTTATAAAAGTTTTTTTAATGAATGTCTTGTCAATCTTTATTTCAAGAAAAAGTATTTTTTAGAGGCTTTTCAAGGACAAATATATGTATTTAGCAACAGTTTCATTTATTTGGTAAAAAAGACTACTTAATTTGATTTATATAACTTATACATAAACAACTCCCATATAAGTTTCTCTACTTAATTTAAGATTTAATTTATAAAATTAAATAATGAAATTTTACATTTACAATCAATCTAAACTAAGAGGAACATAACCCTCTTTTTTCTGACAAAACCTTTTTATTTAATCACTAATGAAAGGTCAATGGACAACAGTTTATAGTGGAGATTTACCTCTTAGATCTTGGTGGGTAGATTCGGGTAGTGACTGTAAATATATATCTATAGTTTTACCAGAGGTGTTTGGGATAAATCACTGGATAAGAAGTTTTTCTGAAAAATTAGCCTCACAAAACGTACCTGTATTAGCATTACCTCTTTACGGAAGAACAGCTCCAAAATTAGATTTGGGATATAGCGAAAAAGAATTGAAATTAGGAAGGTACCATAAAAATTTAACCACTTTAAAACATATTATTGAAGACGTTTCTGCAGCCATAAATTGGGTTCAAGAAAAATATCCAAAAAAGAAAATCTCAATTATTGGATTTTGTTTTGGGGGTCATGCAGCACTTATAGCTTCTTCGTTAAAAGGAATAGAAAGTACATTTTGTTTTTATGGAGCTGGGGTCACAGTACCAAGAACCGATACTAATTTTGCTCCTATAGACTTGCTTGAAAAAGTTTCTGGAAAATTAAATTTCATTTGTGGATCTTCAGATGATTTAATTCCCTTACAAGATAGATTAGAAATTAAAAAAAGATTAAAAAAACTAGATCCTTTAGAAGAGAGATTTATTTATATCGAAGTTAAAGGAGCTGATCATGGTTTTATGTGCGAGGGAAGAGAATCCTTCCATAAGGATGCATCATCAATTTGTTGGAATTTATTGATGAAAGAATTAAATTAATAAATTTCATGAGAATGTTTTTGATCAGTGTCTGCACTAATACTTTATAAAAATTCAATACCTTTATAAAAAATTTAAAAATGGTTCTAGATTAAATCACTTGAAAAGTCAAATCAAGTACTGTCAAAAATGAAAAAAATAAATATTAGAAGTCTAAATAATTTTCTATAAATTCAAATTCATGATGAAAAATTTATTAATAGCATTTGTTTTTGCATTAATGCTTATCAACCCTAATATTTCTGTAGCTGCAGAATCTCCCGTTGATGTACAAGAAGTCTTTGTAGGTTCTCAGACTATGGATGGAGATGCTCTTAAATACCCACAAGGAAAAGCAGAAATAAGATTACAAAGAGTCGAGTTGGCTGAAGGAGGGATAGTTCCTCTCCACTCTCATCCAATTCCATTATTAGGCAATGTTGAACAAGGTACGATAGTTGTCAAAAGACAAGGGATGGAAGATCTTATCTATACAGCAGGTGATACTTTTATAGTTGGTCCAAAGACACCAAAACACACAATGGGTAATGCAAAAACTGATAATGCAATAGTTTGGTTTGCAGCAATAGGAGCAAAAGATGTTCCAATTTTAATTCCCGCTGAGGGATAAATTTGAACCTTGAATCAATTATTTTTAATTTTCAGTCAAACTACAATAATAATCAATTAACTCCTTTTTTAATAGCAAAGTACGCTATCCGCTTTAATTGATTCTTCAACTAGAACATCTGGCATAACAAACTCTGCAGTATATCCATCTAGAAGCTTCTCATCGTAGCCCCTAGATTTAGCAGACATTCCTGAGACATATATGGTAATTTTTGAATTCTTTAAATTTTGAAGATGTCCGTATAAATCTCCAGTACCTTGACCAACTATTTCACCAGCTTTTTTGCAATTTAATATTTGTACTCCGTCTCCTGCTAGAAAAAGTATTACTTTATGATCGTTTTTTTCTGCAGTAAGAGCAACCAATAAACCTAAAGTTATTTTATTTTTGGATTCTAAACCGCTGCAAATATGTACAAAAACTGAATTGTCGGTGATGATAGACATTTAATCCTCCCTAAATCATGTTTTTATATCCTAAATAAAATCTATTTTCATTAGCTGTTTTTTTATGAAACGCTTACTACTTGCATAGCAAAAAGCTAGTAATTGAATGTGGATCTACATTAGAGAATAGACAATCCTCTTTTTAATTTTTACTTACCGTTATTCTGCTTCTTCTGTAACTTCACTCTCTTTTAACTCTTCCGCTTTTAGTTCCTCTTTCTCAACTTCAACTACTTTTACCTTTGGCTCTTCCGATTTAACTTCAACTACTTTTGCTGCTATAGATTCAAACTTACCTTTAACAAAATTTACTATGAAAATTAATATTGGAACATGAGCTAGACCACCCATTATCACTTAAGTTTCTGAATAATAAATTTGTAAAAATGAGAACTGAAACATTGAAGCATAAATTTAATTTGATAATTACTTATATTAAGTTGATATTAGGAGAAATAATCAATTGACAGTCGATATAGAATAATCTGCAGTTAGCACCTTTTTGATATGAAACTTGAGTCGATTTCAGTTGCCGGTAAAGATGCAAATCAATCAGGAGTTGGTAAAAAATTTTTATAATATCAATTTCTATCACAGTATTATTAAATCTTTCAATCGCAATTTGGTTTTTCATGAATGATATGGGTAGATTTTTAGTTAAATGAAAAAAATAATATTGCCTGTAATAGTAACCAGGGTATTATTTATGGCTGTGGATTATTTTGGTTATTTTGGCATTACTAAAGGAATAAATTGAATGACTAATAAATGGAATGATAAATCTTGGCAAAAAGATTTCTTGAACATGAAGTCACATTCACCTGCGGATGCAAAGCTATTAATGGGAGGTGTAAAAGGATTCAAAGATGCTTGGCGTCTAGGTGTTCTGCATGTTGAATACGAAAAACTAAAGAAGATACAAGATCAACAGCAACAATAAGCTCTCTAAAAAGAGTTAAAGAATTTATTTTTTACAAACAATTCCATTCGAACCTTTAATGTAAAACTTATAACTAAAACTCATAAATTTCTTCAGCAAAAAGCATGCCTGTATCACTACTAGCTGGCTCAAAGGAAACATTCGTTGAAAAAATTAAATGATTCCAGGTACAATTTGACCAGTTGTTATGTATGCTCCAACAAGAGCAATTAAACCAACAAGAGCAAAATTTCCATTTAAATTCTCAGCTCTTATTTTTTAGGGTCAATATTTCTTGATTGATTTTTATTTTCCATTAATAAACACCAGGGATAAGTTGACCGGTTGTTAAATATGTTCCCACCAAGATCACCAAAACCCAAATACATTTAATCCACTTTTATTTATTCAAAATGAACAAAGAACCTAAAGAAATTACCAGAGAGAACTGTCAGCATACTCAGCGCATTCGTTTCTGGTCTAAAGGTGAAATAGCTGAATCAGCTCATGACAGAGTTAAGTATTATTTGGCATTCAATGATCCTGATAAAGCAAGATTGTTAATGAGTGAATGGATTGTTAAATGATTAATAACAAGCCGATGAAAATCAATCAATTCAAAAACAAATTAAGAAAAAGAATTACCTCTTTAAAAATTGGAGGTACAAACAACACTCAAAATAAACCCCAAAAAAACACTCCAACACACACTCATCAAAAAAGTATGTACATGAGAAATGAATTGAAACTTAGAAAATAAAATATGAATTAATTAAGGCGAATTAATAATTATTTTTTGGATATTTTAAATTTCAAATAATTAAAGATTAATCGTTTTGTATACTTTGCTCTATTCAAGAATAAAAGTTTTCAAGTAGTATTCTTTGTTAAACCGTTCATCCTTGGTTTAAATCAGTTAACCTTTTATTCCAATGCCTCACTATACAGATTATGGAGGAACATCTTATTCAGAACAAATTTCCCCAGTTCTTGAATGGTCTAAGGAGATTAGATCTGATTCAGATAGAGGTCATGAAAATATAGCACTTAGCAATACTGGAGAAATTTTCCTTTCTGGAACTACTAGAACTAATTTAGACAATCAGAATGTAGATGATTATGAGGCTTACATAATTAAATTTGATAGAGATGGAAATAAAGAGTGGGTAGAATTAGTGGGTGGTTCGGAAGAAGATTTCTCTGGTGGACTAATAATTGATAATGAAAATAATATTTATATAACAGGCGGCACCCAAAGTAATCTTGATGATCAAGCTAATTTTGGAAATAGAGATGTTTTTCTCTCAAAATTAAATTCATCTGGTGATAATGAATGGACACGATTGCTTGGCACTACAAGTCCTTATGAATATGGAAATGATTTAGCCATTGATAGTGATGGTTTTATATATTTAACGGGAGTTCTAGGTGGTGATATTGATAATGAAGAATTAAATACAGTACATGATGCCTTTATTACTAAATATGATTCTAATGGAGATAAACAATGGCTTAAATTCCTGAACGGAAGCCAAAAAGGAGATGCTTCTTCTGTGGCTATAGACTCTGAGGATAATATTTATTTTGCAGGATATACAGAGGGGAATGTAGATGATCAAATTAATAACAGAAGAAGAGGTTTTATTTCAAAAGTTAATTCTGAGGGAGCAAGACAATGGACAAGATTAACAGGTAATAATGTTATAAATTTAGAAATTGATGAAAATGATTCTATATATTCAATTGGAGTCTTAGACCAAGATGGAAGTCAATTCATCGCTAAATATGAAAAAGATGGAGAGCAAAGCTGGATACAAGAAATAAATAGTGATGCAAATATTGATGCTAGAGGTTTGACCATAAATGAAGAGGGTTATATTTTTGTTAGTGGATCTACAGATGGAAATTTAGATGATCAAATTAATAATGGAAGTGAAGATATATTTATAAGTAAATACGATTCAAATGGAAACAAAAATTGGTCAAAACTTTTAAGCTCAGAGAACAATGAGACGTCTTACTCCTTAGAAATAAATAATGATGCAATTTATCTATCTGGTTTAGCTATAGATGAAAAATACTCATTTCTAAATAAATATTTATTAGTCCCTAAAGAGATTCCTGAAACATTTATACGAGGGAATAGTATTTATACAATTGTTGATGGTCCTAGTTGGACTGAGGCAGAAGCTAATGCAAATAAATTAGGTGGGCACTTAGTAACTATTAATAATGAGGAAGAGAATGATTGGTTGCATGAAACATTTGATATCACATCGACTATTTTACCTTCAAGAGAGGAAAAATCTCTAGATTTATATTGGATTGGATTAACTGATAGAGAGGATGAAGGTGTTTGGGAATGGAGTAGTGGAGAACCTAACTTATATACAAATTGGGGACAAGGTAGTAGATGGGGAGAAACTTGGAGTGAACCAAATGGTAGTTCAAGTGAAAATTATGTTCATCTTGGATGGCATTCCCCCCAATGGAATGACTTCGGGAACAATAATCTTGAAAATCGTTTTAATTCAATTAATGGAATATCCGAAACCCCCTTCATACAAAGAGGGGATTCTGCATATGTAATTGTAGAAGGACCTACATGGGAAGAAGCAGAAGCCAATGCAAATAAATTAGGTGGTCATTTAGTAACTATTAATGATGCAGAGGAGAATCAATGGCTAGTTGATAACTTTCCTAATCAAACAAACTGGTACACATATTGGATTGGATTAAATGATGCAGAGGAAGATAATATTTACGAATGGAGTAGTGGTGAAAATTCTAACTATAGAAATTGGAGACCTACCTCAGGTCCTAATCGTGATTCGGGAGATAGAAGTAGTATTGGACCAAGTTATGTTGAATTCCAAGTTAATGATCTAAATGAATCGAAAGCTGGTCAATGGAATGATCATCCACCAAACCATCTAAATTCACCATTAGGAATTGCAGAAATAAAAATACCAAAAGAGATTCCTGAACCAGTTATACGAGGGAATAGTATTTATACAATTGTTGATGGTCCTAGTTGGACTGAGGCAGAAGCCAATGCAAATAAATTAGGTGGGCATTTAGTAACTATTAATGATGCTGATGAGAATGAATTTATCTTTGATATTTATAAACCATTAAATCAAGAAAGGTTATTAATTGGATATCATGACTCAAATGAAGAAGGGCAGTGGGAATGGATTAGTGGAGAATCAGTAAGTTATGAAAATTGGTTTGATAATGGTCCCTTAAACCCATCTAGCCGTGATAATAATACGAGAGACTACGCTGATATTTATACTAATCACCCTAGTGAAGGTACAGATGGGAAATGGGGGTATTCAACAGATGATCATGCAGCCTTTGGCATATCCGAAACCCCATTCATCCGCCGAGGGGACTCTGCATATGTAATTGTAGAAGGACCAACATGGGAAGAGGCAGAAGCCAATGCAAATAAATTAGGTGGTCATCTAGTAACTATTAATGACGCTGAGGAGAATGAATTTTTAATAAGCAGTTTTAATATTAACGGTATGCATGATGATATAACTAAAGAAACTTATTCAAATGAAATTCCATATTGGATTGGGCTTAACGATATAGAAAGTGAAGGTAATTGGGAATGGACAAGTCAGGAAAATACCAATTTTACAAATTGGCATGATGATAGATATTTGGGCGGCCAATTATCTCCAAACGGTGGAACAGGGGAAAATGTCGCATACTTAGGAGGATATATAGATGGTACCTGGGATGATCAGCCAAATATATTCGGTCATAATGGTTTTATCCCCAAAGGCATCGCAGAAATAAAAATACCTTTCGTCAATCAAGATCCAACAGGAACCCCCTTATTAACAGGAGATTTCATTCCTGGAGAAATAATAGATGTAGATCTCTCTGGAGTCAGTGATCCTGATAATTATGAAGGATTTACACATGAATATTCATATCAATGGGAAGTCTCTACTGATGGAGAAAACTGGGAGATAAGAAATCAGCAAGGGTCTACAGATTTAGATTATGTACCATCTGAAATCTTAAATAATCCCGCAAGTTATTTCCTTACACCGGAAGATGAAGGCAAGCAGATAAGAGCTCATATTTCCTATATCGATGGTAATGGTACAGAAGAATCAGTAACCACAGATGCCTTTGATATTGCTACCAGAATTGATTTGACCGATCAAAATATAAGAAGATTTGATCCCGGATCAGTATCAAATATAAATCTCATAGATTTCTCAACTCTTGATGAAAAGTTCTACAGGAGATTTGACTGGGAAGAAGTTAATTACGGTGAGCTGAATCTATTGGCAAAATATGATCTTGCCTGGGATAAGGTCGTCTTTAGAAAAGCTACCAGATCAGATGATTTCACCATAGATGCTGTTGACTGGGAGGAAGTTAATGAATCCAAATATGCAAAGAGTATTTACAGAACAGTTGACTGGGATGATGTCGATTATGCATCTATGAGTGATGAGTTAAAGGAAGATTTGGATTGGTCACAGGTGCAGATGAAAGAAGCAAAAAGAGCCGATGATTTCTCGATAGATATTGTTGACTGGGATGAAGTGAATGAATCTAAATATGTAAAAAATATTTATAGAGCAGTTGATTGGGATGATGTTGACTATGCATCTATGAGTGATCAGCTGAAGGATGATATTGACTGGTCAAGAGTCCAGATTAAAGAAGCTAAGAGATCTGATGATTTCTCCATAGATATCATGGACTGGGATGAGATAAATGCCTCAAAAACTGCAAAAGGAATTTACCGCAATCTGGATAGTGATGACTTTGTTGATATAGATGTAAATACTTTATTAAAGCTTGAAGAAAGCGGACTTCTAAGTAGAAAGCTTAAAGAATCTATACGTCCCTTTATAAACGAATCAATTGTTGGTGGCACAGAGTCAGAACCTTTATTAAATGTAAGTGATCTTGATTTTAATGATGTAAAACTGGATGTAAACTTCTCAAGTGATAGTGATAAGAGCTTAAACTTTGGAATTTATATCATTGAAAATCTTGATGGTGCTGTAAAAGATCCAATTACTGGAGAACTTATCAATCCCGGATCAATTGGATATGAAGAGGCGGCATTGGATGAGAATAATATTTATTTTGAACTAGCCTTAAATAATGGAGATGATCTAACTGATACTTTTGAAGCAACAGATGGCATAGATTTATTTGCGCCCTTTATGGAAGATGAATTAACAGGAGAAGTTTATTTTGCCTTTGATGAAGCAAACTCAGATGGAGATCTATTCTTTAAGAGTAATGGAGATGGAACGATAGGAGTAAAAGATGACAAGAACAATGATGACTTTGATGATTTGATCATTAGCTTGGATTTACAGTCTTTATAAACCAATATTCAAAGCCCGCATCCAAACCCTATTAAATAAATTAGTCGGTTTATAAAAAATGACAAAAATGTCTGAGGGAACAATATATACCTCTCAATAAGGACTTACCCCCATAGCCCCATCAAAAACTGATTGTTGACCAATAGCTAATTTAATTGCTATAAATATTAGTACACTTGTACTATATTACTATGGAGGATTGGCAGGAATGGGATTATCTAGAGGACGAAATATTAGCAAGAAAACGACGGAAGATATGTATTACTTGCAATCACTTCAGGTACAGCACGACAAGTTCTTGTGTCACCATCCTTACTTGTCCCTTTCATCAAAAGCTTATTCCACAAGGAGACCATCTAATTAAGGGGTGTAGATACTGGAGAGAGAACAGCAGAATATTCGCTCCAGAAGCAGCTTAAGCTTTGGGTGCGTGGTTGTTTAGAGAGCATTAAACTTACTCTATGACTAGGTTTTATTATGCCTGCTAGAATATTTAATCAATACTGCTAGAATAAACAACTACCCTATTCCTTAAAAAGCATTGCAATAACTAGATTTCTTAATTTGGCATCAAATAAATAAAAAAGTCTGTCTCAAGCGATCTGTAACTATATATATTTCCTAAACTTTCTTCGATTAATTATTTTAGATAAAATTAAAAGAGCTTTATTTTTGCTGAGAAATTAGGCGAAAGTAACAAAACTTATTCTAGCAAAATTCTAGCAAACCCAATTTCCTTAAACTGATTGATATGACTGAAATTAACTACTGGCTAATGAAAAGTGAACCAGATGCCTACAGCATAGATACTTTAAAAAATGACGGTGTAACTTTATGGGACGGAATAAGAAATTATCAGGCTCGAAATTTTATGAGAAGAATGAATAAAGGAGATATGGTTTTTTTTTATCATTCGAATTGTAAACCCCCAGGTATTGTGGGACTTATGGAGGTTATAGATCTAAATATTGTTGATCCTACTCAATTTGATAAAGATTCAAAATATTTTGATCCAAAATCGAAACCTGATAATCCGAAATGGGATTGTGTAAAAGTAGAATATAAATCTAAGTCAGATAAGATTTTAAGTTTGCCTGAATTAAAGATTTTATTTAATGAGGATGAGTTATTAGTAGTAAAGAAAGGAAACAGGTTGTCTATATTACCTGTCAGAAATGACGTTGCAAAAATACTACTAGAAAAAATATAAAAAATTTTTAATCCTTAAAATTCATTGAAAACATATTGCCAATATATAGTCTCGTTAAATCCCTATTTTGAAATCCTTTTTGCATCAAAAATCCTGCAATAGCAGCTTGTAGTATCCTGTATTGATCCCAGTTAGGATGCTCTTCAACAAATTCTTTCATAGCTTTTTGAAGATTTTCTTGAAGTTCACATTTGAAACTTATAACTTCATCTTTATGATTTAATACTTTTGAATTTTTGTCGTAATTTAACTCTTGCATATTGAAAAAACTTTTTGGAATTTAAATTTACAAGATGTAGTTTTCTACAAAATAACTAAATCGTCAACAAGCATCATCAATAGATAGTCTCAGGTTCTAGAATAATGAGAATTCAGTCATAAATAGGGTAGTCATGGAAAGTAATTTTGTAAAATTAAATCCTTCTTAAATATAAAGATTTATATAAAATCAGAAGTTTTCCACATGCTTTAGATCATCAGATATTTTTTAAAAAAATACTGTGGAAAAGTTGTGAAAAATTTTTTTTTGGAGGGGGAAATATTTTCTAAAATTTCCAATTTTATTTATCTTTTAATCCATTGATTCCCACATGTTTTTTATTTCATAAAATAAATTTTGTGCTATTGGTATCGGCCAATACATTTCAAACGATCTGGTTTGGTCTTGACTTTCAAAAACAATCCTTAAACTCCATTCATTCTTTTTCCCCTCTAACTCTATATACCAAGGAAGTTTTTCTAATTCTAAAGTAATAGATTCTTCATCCATTAGTTGATCTTTTATAACTAATAATTGTTCATTAATTCTTAAGAGTAGAAGGTAAAGTGAATAGAATTCATTTTTTTGTAACTCGATTGACCAATTGTCAACCCCAATCAAAAAGCAAAATTTGCCTTTTTTAAAATCTCTAAGTAGTCTCCATCTTTTTTGGTCTTTTACCAAAATTAGCCTGGAAGTAAATCTGGTTGATCTTGTTCATCACTTAGTTCAATAATTGACCTTTGAACGGGTTTAATAGTTGACTCCTCCAATAAGCCATCAAAATCATCAAAACGTCTTTGTTTAGCTCTGAAAGCAATTTTCACTGTAGTTAAATATCTATTGGTTGATTTTCTTATTAAGCTTTCACCTCTCTTTGCAAGATCATTAGAATCAATTCCTGAATTATTAGATATGTTCATTAAAAAAAAATATTTACTATAAAATATACTCTACAGTTTATTCGACCGTTTCAAAACAAAAATTACAAAAAGAACTTAATTGATTCAAATAATTTCATATGGAAGAAAGTTTATCTGGAACACTTGCTATTGATCTAGGGAACACTAATACTGTTGTAGCTTTTCAAGATCAAAAAGATATAAATTCTGTTTTAGTTGAAATACCAAATATTACATCATCTCCAGGAGTTATTCCTACAGCAGTTTGGTTCGAAGATCCTTCAAAGATTGCTAAAATTGGCATTAGCGCTCTAAAGATGAGGGATATCTCAAATTCTGATTTATTTTTTCATTCGAACTTTAAAAGATTAATTGGAAATTCATTTGAAAAAATTAACCAAAAACATATTTTAAACCCTAATGAATGTGGCGAAAAATTTTTTCAAATTTTGTGGGAAAATATTCCGCAAAAGTATGTGATCAAAAGACTTGTTCTAACTGCTCCAATTGATACATATAAGGGTTACAGAGAATGGTTAGTTAACCTTTGCGAGGAAATATCTGTAGATGAAATAGCCCTTGTTGATGAACCTACTGCGGCAAGTTTAGGAATAAATGTACCATTTGGCTCAAAAATTATGACATTGGACATTGGAGGAAGTACAGTCGATATGAATATAGTCAAAATAGAAGGAGGAGAAGGAAAATCTAGTCCAATAGCCGAACTATTAAAATTTAAAGGTAATGATGTAAGCTCAATTTCAAAACAAAAAATAAGGTGTGCTGAAATAATTGGAAAAACAGGCTCAAAAATTGGTGGGAAAGATATTGATCAATGGATAGTTGATTATTTCATTCCAGGTAACAATTATCTTAATAATCTTTTAAGGGCAGAAGAAATAAAATGCAAACTAAGCTCATCCGTAATAGAACATGATATTAAATATCCAATAAAATTATTTACTGAACAAAATAAAGAAAGTGAATTTTATCTAAGTAAAGAAATATTTGAGAAAATACTCATTGAAAATAATCTTCTTAATCACCTTAACTCTTTACTCAAAGATTTATTAAATCAAGCAAGAGGTAAATTTTGTACAGTTGACGACCTAAATGCAATTGTTTTGGTAGGTGGAGGAACTCAAATACCCTTGATTAAAGAATGGATAACAAAAAAGATTTCAAAAATTCAAATAAAGTCTCCACCTCCTATTAAATCAATAGCTTTGGGAGCTTTAGCAATGACCCCAGGGGTAAAAATTAAAGATATATTAAACAAAGGATTATCTATAAGATTATTCAATAAAAGAGAACAAAAACACTTTTGGCATCCTATTTTTTGCAAAGGTCAAACATGGCCAACAGAAACCCCCTTTAAACTAATCCTTCAAGCCAGTCAAAAGAATCAGAAAATATTCGAAATAATAATTGGAGATACACAAAAAGAAAGATCATATGATGTTATTTTCGAAAATGGATTACCAAAGTTAGCAGAGATTCAAAGTGAAGAAGAAATTATAAAATGGGACAAAAAACCACTTAAAATAGTATTAAAAAATAAATCTAATATTGGAGAAGACACCTTAAAACTTTTTTTTAAAATTACGAAAAATGCTGATTTATTAGTTAGGTGTTTTGATATTAAGGATGAATTTTTTGGAGAATATAATTTAGGAAACATCTTCTGAAAGATAGCTATTCAAGAAAAACTCCCTCTTCATTATCAATATTATTTAAACGTAAACTAATACTTTCAATTTTACTAGTTGGCACTTTTTTACCACAAAAATCTGGTTGAATTGGTAATTCTCTATGACCTCTATCTACCATTACTAACAACATCACTCTTTGAGGTCTGCCCCATGAATACAAAGCATCCATTGCAGCTCTGATTGTTCTACCTGTGTAAATTACATCATCTATTAGAAGAATTTCTTGTTTCTCAATAGGAGTTGGAATATCTGCAGCTTGCATTAGGCGAGTTCCAACTCTATTTTGGTCATCTCTATAAAAAGTTGGATCAATTGTTCCTTTTCTAACTCTTTCACCTGTTCTAGAGAATAATTCCTTTTCTAGCACTTCGGTCAGCTCAATTCCTCTAGTCGGGACACCAACCAATAGAAGGTTATCCAGTTTTTTTACTTTTTCAATAATTTCGCAAGTTAAACGAGAAATAGTTTTTCTAAGCTCAACTTCAGTAAGTATTACGATCTTTTTTGTCTTCTTGGACATGATTTATCAAGAAATAAAATTAATCTAATTTTTTCATAAATTAGCAAAAGCTAACTATATTAAATATAAATTGTTAAAGAGTAACGTTTGAAGCTAGATTTAAGATTGGATCAGTTAAAAATGAATTTGATCTAAAAATGTCAAACATTAGCAGCAAAAATATAAAAAGGTTAAGTGTTCCTCAGAGTCCTGTAGTGCTTGCAATACTAGATGGTTGGGGATATCGAAAAGAAAAATCAGGTAATGCTATAAAAAGTGCCAGTACACCAATCATGGACTCATTGTGGGATGCTTACCCACATACCCTAATAAGTGCTAGTGGATCTGATGTAGGCCTCCCAGATGGTCAAATGGGCAATTCAGAGGTAGGCCACCTTACCATTGGTTCGGGAAGAATAATACAACAAGAACTTGTAAGGATTTCAAATATCGTAAAAAACAATCAATTAAGCTTGGTAAATGAGTTAAAAGAGGTGGCTGATTCATTAAAGAAAAATAATTCTACTTTGCATATCACGGGATTATGTTCAGATGGAGGAGTTCATAGTCATATCGATCATTTATTAGGTTTAATAAAATGGGCATCTGATAATAAACTTAAAAAAGTTGCAATCCATATTATTACTGATGGAAGAGACACTCCTGCAAAAAGTGCCACGAAATATCTAAATCAAATAGAATCATGTATAAAAAAATTTAACCTTGGCGAAATAGCTTCCATATGTGGAAGATACTGGATAATGGATAGAAATCATTTGTGGGATAGAACAGAAAAAGCATATTCTAATTTGACTGATCCAGATATTCAAATAACAAATATTTCTCCCAAGGATTACATAGAAAAAAGTTATGCAAAGAACATAACCGATGAATTTATAGAGCCCATACGAATGTCTGAAAACTATCTGAAAGATGGGGATAGTTTGATTTGCTTTAATTTTCGTCCAGACAGAGCAAGACAAATAGTCAAATCACTTTCTGTCAAGGAATTCTCAGACTTTGAGAGAAAAAATTATCCAATTCTAGATTTTGTTACTTTTACTCAATATGATCCTAATTTTCCCGTTAAAGTTGCATTTCCTCCTGAATCACTCAATAATTTTATAGGCCAAATAGTCTCTGAAAACGGACTGAAACAATACAGAACAGCGGAAACTGAAAAATATCCTCACGTAACATACTTTTTCAATGGAGGAGTTGAAATTCCTTTACCTGGAGAAGAGAGACATTTGATTCCATCTCCAAGAGTCGCAACTTATGATATGGAACCCGAAATGTCTGCGGAGGAATTAACTACTAGTTGCTCCAAAGCAATTAAAAGCGGGAATTATGCTTTTGTTGTCATCAATTTTGCAAATCCTGATATGGTTGGTCATACAGGCAACATGGATGCAACAATTAAAGCTATAGAAAAAGTTGATAAATGTTTAGGTCAAATAGTTAATGCTACTGGAGAAATGGGCGGAAGCATTGTTATCACTGCTGATCATGGTAACGCTGAGCTAATGAAAGGATCTGAAGGAGAACCATGGACAGCACACACAATAAATAAAGTTCCATTAATTTTGATTGAAGGTGAAAAAAGAAAAATACCAAACATGGGAAATGAAATTAATTTAAGAGAAAACGCTGGGTTAGCAGACATTGCTCCAACTTTATTGCAATTATTAAATCTTCCAATACCAAGAGAAATGACAGGCAAATCGCTTATTCAAGAAATTGAATTAAAGGGTTATAATAAAGTCGTTCAACATGTTTAAAGTTAATAAAAATTTTTAAGCAATGATTCAAATTATTAGTTGGATTTGGGTACTTTCTGGGGTTCTTCTCATTCTTTTAGTTTTACTTCATAGTCCCAAAGGTGATGGAATGGGAGGAATAGCAGCAAGTGGAAGCTCTATGTTCAACAGTGCAAGTAGTGCAGAATCCTCTCTAAACAAAATAACTTGGACTTTTTTAGTGATATTTTTGTCTCTCGCAATTATTCTTAGTGCTGGTTGGATTTCATAAAAGTTGAAAAAAAGGGACCATTTTTAATGATCCCTTTTAAAAAATTTATTAAAAAGTATTGTTTAGTTAGTAATCGAAGTCGCCACCCATGCCCGGAGCGCCTGCTGGAGTAGCTGAATCTTTTTTCTCAGGTAAATCTGCAACTATGCATTCAGTGGTTAAAACCATTCCTGCTATTGAAGCTGCATTTTGTAATCCTGAACGTGTAACTTTTGCAGGATCAACTATCCCAGCAGAGGACATATCCACATATTCTCCAGTAGCAGCGTTGAATCCATCATTAAATGGTTTGGTTTTTACATTTTCAGCAATCACAGCCCCATTAGATCCTGCATTCTCAGCAATTCTCATAAGAGGAGCTGTAAGTGAAGCTTCAACAATGTTAGCTCCAATCAATTCTTCTCCTTCTAAATTTTTTTCAGCCCATTCTTTTAGAATAGGAGATAAATGAGCAAGAGTTGTTCCTCCTCCAGGTACAATTCCTTCTTCAACAGCTGCTTTTGTTGCATTAATAGCATCCTCAAGACGAAGCTTTTTATCCTTCATCTCAGTTTCAGTGGCAGCCCCAACCTTAATAACTGCTACACCTCCAGCTAATTTAGCTAGACGTTCTTGAAGCTTTTCCTTATCGTATGAGGAATCTGTTTCATCCATTTGCTTCTTAATTTGATCACATCTAGCTTTAACTGCTTCTTCATTACCTTCGGCTACAATAGTGGTACTCTCTTTATTGATAGTTATTCTTCTACCAGTTCCAAGCATATCCAAGGTAGCACTCTCTAATTTCAAGCCTGCATCTTCAGTAATAAGTTGTCCATTAGTTAGAACAGCCATATCTTCAAGCATGGCTTTTCTTCTATCACCAAATCCAGGAGCTTTTACAGCAGCAACATTCAACACACCTCTTAATCTGTTAACAACAAGTGTTGCTAAAGCCTCTTTTTCAATATCTTCTGCAATAATGACTAGTGGTTTTCCAGTTTTAGCTATTTGTTCTAATACGGGGACTAAATCTTGAACTAAGGCAATTTTTTTATCAGTCAGAAGGATATATGGTTCATCTAAAACAGCCTCCATTCTCTCCGTATCTGTTGCGAAGTAAGGTGAAATATAGCCTTTGTCAAAACGCATCCCCTCAGTTACTTCTAATTCAGTAGTCATTGATTTTCCTTCTTCTAAGGAAATAACACCTTCTTTACCAACTTTATCCATAGCATTGGCAATCATTTGACCTACTTCTTCGTCGTTTCCAGCAGCTATAGTTCCACATTGTGCTATGGCATTGCTGTCACTAATAGGTTTGGAATTCTCTTTAATTTTGCCGACTAGAAATTCAGTAGCTTTATCAATTCCTTTTTTCAGGGTAATTGCATTAGCTCCCGCAGCAACGTTTCTTAACCCAGCCTTAACCATTGCATGAGCTAAAACAGTGGCTGTTGTAGTACCATCTCCAGCTGCATCATTAGTTTTTGAAGCAGCTTGTCTGATTAAAGCAACGCCTGTGTTTTCAATGTGATCCTCTAATTCGATCTCCTTAGCGATGGTGACACCATCATTGATAATTTGTGGAGCACCAAATTTTTTCTCTAGTACAACATTTCTTCCTTTTGGTCCAAGCGTTACAGCCACAGACTCAGCAAGGATATCAATTCCTCTCTCGAGCGCTCTACGAGCTTGCTCATTGTAAATAATTCTTTTAGCCATGTTTAGGCAGTAGTTTAGTAATAAGTTTTAATAATTTTTGAAACAAATATTTCAGCTTACTACAGCTAAAATATCCTTTTCTGAGAGCAAGACATATTCATCTCCTCCCAATTTAATGTCTGTCCCAGCATATTTGCTGTACAAAACTTTATCGCCAATACTCACTTCTGGAGTTTGTCGAGAACCGTCTTCATTAAGTTTGCCAGGACCAACCTGAGCAACTTCTCCAACCTGTGGTTTTTCTTTTGCTGAATCAGGCAAAAGAATGCCCCCAGCAGTTTTTTCCTCAGATGCGGAAACTTTAATAAATATTCTATCTCCCAGTGGTTTTACTGTAGAGACTGTAAGTGAAACAGCTGCCATAAATTAATGGAGTATCATGATTGAGACGCTTTGCGCCATAAAAATTGGAAAGAGAGATTCTCTATCCGTATCATCAATAAACATAATCTGCTAAGCGGCAATTAAACCATACTAAAACTGTGCGGGTGGCCGAACCCATTTAACGAATCTACCCATTAGGTGGTAGTATTTTCGGATTATGAGCTGTTTAAAATCAGCTATTCATCACCAATCAATAAAAATGGTAGCAACTCCATCAATTTCTTCACAAACAAAAGGCGTAGTACGTCAGGTAATTGGCCCAGTTCTAGATGTAGAATTTCCAGCTGGGAAATTACCCAAAATATTAAACGCTTTAAGAATTGAAGCCAAAAATCCTGCTGGACAAGATATTGCGCTCACTGCAGAGGTTCAACAGCTCCTTGGAGACCACAGAGTCAGAGCAGTTGCAATGAGTGGCACAGACGGCCTTGTAAGAGGCATGGAAGCAATAGACACAGGTGCACCGATATCAGTACCTGTAGGAGAAGCAACTTTAGGAAGAATATTTAATGTTTTAGGAGAACCAGTAGATGAACAAGGTCCAGTAAATACTAAAGATACTGCTCCAATTCATAGAGCTGCTCCAAAGTTAACTGACTTGGAAACTAAGCCAAAAGTTTTTGAAACTGGAATTAAAGTTATCGATCTTTTAGCTCCTTACAGACAAGGAGGAAAAGTTGGATTATTCGGAGGTGCTGGTGTTGGGAAGACGGTTCTTATTCAAGAATTAATTAATAATATCGCAAAGGAACATGGTGGAGTTTCTGTTTTTGGCGGCGTAGGGGAAAGGACTAGAGAAGGGAACGATTTATATGAAGAATTTAAAGAATCAGGAGTTATTAATGCAGATGATTTAACTCAATCAAAAGTTGCTTTATGTTTTGGACAGATGAACGAGCCACCTGGAGCAAGAATGAGAGTGGGTTTATCAGCACTTACAATGGCCGAACATTTTAGAGATGTAAATAAACAAGACGTTCTACTTTTTGTTGATAACATCTTTAGATTCGTTCAAGCTGGCTCAGAAGTATCCGCATTACTCGGAAGAATGCCTTCAGCTGTTGGATACCAACCAACTCTGGGAACTGATGTTGGTGAATTACAAGAAAGAATTACATCTACATTAGAGGGATCAATAACATCTATTCAGGCTGTTTACGTACCTGCTGATGACCTTACAGACCCTGCTCCCGCTACAACCTTTGCCCATTTAGATGCGACGACTGTGCTTGCCAGAGCTCTTGCAGCTAAGGGAATTTATCCAGCAGTTGACCCATTAGACTCAACAAGCACTATGCTACAACCATCAATTGTTGGAGATGAGCATTACAAAACAGCCAGAGCTGTCCAATCAACTTTACAAAGATACAAAGAACTTCAAGATATTATTGCAATTCTTGGTTTGGATGAACTTTCTGAAGAAGATAGATTAACAGTCGACCGGGCAAGAAAAATTGAAAAATTCCTTTCACAACCATTCTTTGTAGCAGAAATATTTACAGGAATGTCTGGTAAATATGTAAAATTAGAGGATACAATTGCTGGTTTTAATATGATTTTGTCAGGTGAATTAGATGATTTACCAGAAC
>CACEFS010000014.1 GCA_902558895.1 uncultured Prochlorococcus sp. | reverse complement strand
TAGTTTTGGTAGAAAGTTGTTCCCCTCGTTTATTGCAAGATATGTTAATCCTTGATAAGTACCATTTTCAAGAGCATTTCCAGTTCTACCCGTCATGACGTTACTATCTACATAAACAGGGTATACAGGATCTGTTACCGCAATTGAATTATCTTTACCAAGAATATCTAGAATATTGCTACTATCGCATTTAGAACCATCTGAAACAAAGATTTCTTCAGGTGAAATCTGACAGCCTCTCGAAATAAAATCATGCTCAGATATTTTTTCTCTTAGCCAAGAATAACCTTGTTCTGGTCCATAACCTCTGAAACCGTCTATTGTTCCCATGTCATCTAAAGCATTACCCATAGCCTCTATGCATGCTCTAGGTAATGGTTCTGTAACATCTCCTATACCAAGCTTAATAATTTCAGCACTCTTATTTGATAGAGAATATGTTTTTACCCTTTTAGCAATTTCAGGGAATAAATAGCCTGCTTTGAGTTTTAAATAATTTTCGTTTACTTGAACCACTTTAGATTAAAAATTTCACCAATATTAGAATAATGTATCAACGTGCTTTAATGGTGATTAGATGTTAATATTATTCTAGTTATGGTTAATTTAAGAGATAACCATAGCTGTGAAATCAATCCCAATTAGTTTGAAAATCGTTTAAATCTTTATAAATAGCAGAATTCAATCACTTTAACTTTGTTAATTTTTAAAAAGTAAATAATAATAGCTAAAAAAAAATTACTTTATTAAAACATAAAATTTAATTTTTTAATTTAGACGTTTTTCAAAATTCAAATCATTCAGAACTAAACATATGTCTCAGCAAATTATCATCGCTGAGCAGTCTCGAATAGCAGCACTACTCACAGATGATCGAGTTGATGAATTAATCGTCGCACAAGGTCAATATCAAATTGGCGATATTTTTTTGGGAACAGTTGAAAATGTTCTTCCAGGCATTGATGCCGCCTTTATAAATATTGGTGAAAGCGAGAAAAATGGATTCATCCATGTTTCAGATTTAGGCCCTCTAAGAATTAAAAAAGGAACATTTGGAATAACTGAATTACTAGAACCAAAACAAAAAGTTCTAGTACAGGTAATAAAGGAACCAACAGGATCTAAAGGGCCCAGATTAACCGGGAGTATTTCAATCCCAGGAAAATATTTGATATTACAGCCATATGGACAAGGAGTGAATATTTCGAGAAAAATAAATACAGAAACAGAACGAAGCCGTTTGAAAGCTCTTGGCGTTTTAATAAAACCACCCAGCACTGGCTTATTATTTAGAACAGAGGCTGAAAAAATAAAAGAAGAACTTCTCATTGAAGATTTAGAACATTTAATTCAACAGTGGGAAAATGTACTAAAAGTTTCTGAGGCCTCTAATCCGCCAAATTTAGTTAAAAGAGATGAAGATTTCTCTCTTAAGATCTTAAGAGATCATGTTAAAGAATCAACCAAAAGTATAATTATCGATAGTAAATTTTCAGTTGCAAGGGCAAAAGATTTTTTAATAAATTATGAATCAGATATAGATATTGAATTTCATGATAACAGTTTAAACCAACATATTTTCGAAAAGTACGAAATTAAGAAAACAATTCAAAAAGCTCTACAGCCTAGAGTAGATCTTCCTTCGGGAGGTTATATCATTATCGAACCCACTGAAGCTCTAACAGTAATCGATGTAAACTCTGGATCATTTACAAGATCCGCAAACTCAAGACAAACCGTTTTGTGGACAAACTGCGAAGCAGCAATGGAAATTTCAAGACAAATGAAATTAAGAAATATTGGTGGAGTTATAGTAGTAGACTTTATCGATATGGAATCGAGAAGAGATCAATTTCAATTACTTGAGCATTTTACCTCCGCAATAAAAGATGATTCTGCTAGGCCTCAAATAGCTCAACTTACTGAATTAGGCTTAGTGGAGTTAACCAGAAAAAGACAAGGTCAGAATATATATGAATTATTCGGTAGAAAATGTTCTACATGCGATGGTACAGGTCATGTAGAGAATATATTAAATCATGAAATCTCTAATTTAAAAATTAAAAATATTGAAAATAAATCTAATCAATCAAACAATCTAAAATCTTTCGATATAAATACTTCTCAATTAACTGATGAGCAAGAAAAAATAATTGACAAGGAATTACTTAACTCCAATGACCTTATTAAAGAGAATCCTTCTAATAAAAAAGAAAATGATAATATTAATTTAAACCAATCATATTCAAAAGAAAAAAATATAATAACAGTTGATCTCACTAGTAACGAAAAAATTGTTTTTAGTCAATTAGGTATTAATCCACTTATTAAATTAGGTAAAGAATATCTAACCAGCAATAATTTTGTGCGTTTAAAAGATAGTACTAAGGAAACGGAAAAGATCTTAGATAATAAAAAAACAAAAGCAAAACAAATAAAAAAAATCTCAAAATCTGGAAAAGACAAGATTCAAATTAAAATTGAAGTTAATGCAAATTCTAAAGATAAATCAACAAATAAAACTAATGAAAATAATAAAGTTGCATTTACAGATAAAAATGATGAAATTGAACTCACAGATGAGCTAAATAATTCAAGAAAAAAAAGAAGAAGATCTTCAGCGAGCTTTGAATAAAGAACTGGAAGTTGGAATAGATGAAGTTGGAAGGGGAGCAATTTTTGGTCCAGTTTTTTCAGCAGTTGTAGTATTAACTGAAAAAAATAAATCCATCCTAAAACAATTTGGAGTAACAGATAGTAAAAAAGTAACTCCCAAAAAAAGAAAATTACTTTTACCAAAAATTTTATTATTCTCTTCAGATTATGGAATTGGACAATCTTCGGCTAGAGAAATAGATAAGTTAGGTATCAGAGTTGCTACAGAACTTTCAATGATAAGAGCATTAAAAAAATTAAAAGAGAAACCATCTGAATTAAAAATTGATGGTCCCTTATTATTAAGGTCATGGAACGGAATTCAGAAAAACATAGTATCTGGAGACTCAAAGTTTATTTCGATAGCTTCAGCAAGCATTGTTGCCAAAGTTTCTCGCGATAATCTAATGGAGAGGTTGGAAAAAAAATACTCAGGATATTTAATATTTAAAAATAAAGGTTATGGTACCAGAGAGCATCTTTCATTAATCAAAAAAAATGGAATCACTAAACTTCATAGAAAAAGTTTTTTAAAAAAATCAAATCTTATTTAATTTACACCATTCTAAAAAATCTTTTACTAATTGCTGTTGAACCCTTGACTTTATACCCAACAGAATCCCATTTAAAACCGAATGACCGGTAGATTCCAAAATTTTTTTTGGTACCAGCCTCAGTAGAGGGGGTTGGCTTACAGATACCCCAAGAAGTGCCTCACCCTCTAACCCAATATCAGTTGCCTCCAAATTAGCTTTCAAAATAAGATTAAAATCATCTATCATTCCCAAACCCTCCAATGTACTTTCAAGGGCACTCATTTTTAAAATTCCATCTTTATTTTCTACCGCAATTGAAACAACAGGATTAATATCTAATTGAAAAACCTTAAAACTTGTTACTGTATACTTATATCTACCTACTCCTTCTGGTACTAATTTTTTGGAGTCAAGCATTGCTCCAACAACTCTTTCTTCTTCCAAAAGATATTTAGAAAGATATTCTTTATTACGTGTTACGGAAAGCTTTAGTTTCTGTTTAGCATCAAAAGACAATAGCATTTTCTATATTCCTCCAATGCTTATTTGATCTCTTTTTTTTTTACGATTAATCATGCGCAAACAAGTTGCATATTTAGGTCCTAAAGGAACATACGCAGAAAAAGCAGCTCATATATTATCAAAGCTTGCCAATTTTCAGACACCTATATTTGTACCATGTAACGGGTTACATTCGGTTATTAAATCAATAGCGTACAACAATTGTGATGCTGCTGTAGTCCCTATAGAAAATTCTGTAGAAGGAGGAGTTACTTCCACTCTGGATGCCCTTTGGAAATTCCCTGAAATTTTTATAAATAAAGCAATTGTTTTACCTATTAGACATGCATTAATTAGTGATGGAGAGCTCTCAAACATTTCAGAAGTATTATCTCATCCTCAAGCATTAGCTCAATGTTCAGAATGGTTATCTGAAAATCTTCCCAATGCAATTCCCCTCCCAACAAATTCAACATCAGAAGCTGTCAATATGGTTAAGGGAAGTAAATTCAGAGCTGCTATCGGTTCAAAATCATTAATTCAAATTGAAGGACTTAAAGAATTAGCCTTTCCTATTAATGATGTTCCTGGGAATTGCACTAGATTTGTCTTATTGAGCAAGGAATCAAATTCAAATTTAGCAAATATTGCTAGTTTTGCTTTCTCATTAATATCAAATAAACCCGGTGCTTTGCTTAAAGCCATAAATAATATTGCAGATTTTGGATTTAATATGAGTAAAATTGAATCTAGACCATCAAAAAGAGAATTAGGCGAATATATAATTTATATTGATTTAGAAATAAATAATCAAAATAATATTAAAAATTTTCTTGAATTGAAAAATAAACTATTGCCACTTTGCAAGAATTTTGTAGATTTTGGAATTTATTTTTCCGAAAATGTTGAACTAGATTAATTTATCCTCTGCATTTATAAACTCCAAATTCCATTAACCCTTTTCTAAATGCCCAATTCATGAGAAGTATTGTAGGAATCTCTCTAATCGATTTGACTAATGCAAATGGGCCAAGTGACAAAATTGCGGAGGGTCTTCGAATGCCTTCAATAATTGAATCGTACCATGAAGGGTTTGTATAGGAATTCCAATTTTCAGAAATAACCATTCCTGAACTATTTTTATTATTTCTAAGAATGTTACCAAATTCGTTAATACTAATAAAATTGGGATGTACCCATTGTTCAAGTAATTGTTTAAGAACTATCTTCTCAAAAGGTGATGGAGGGTATGCCTCGAGATCTCTTGAGTTCCAATCAGCCAATGCGAAATAGCCTCCAGGTCTTAGAGTTCTCAGCATTTCATTTGCAAACCTATTTTTATCATTCATGTGTGCACCAGCCTCAATACTCCAAACCGCATCAAATGATCCATCTTCAAATTTTAAATCTAAAGCATCCATAACTTGGAAGTTGCAATTTATCTCCTGAGGAGTAAGTTCTCTTGCTCTTTTAACTTGAGCGGGACTAATTGTAATACCAGTTACATTAAACCCATAATATTCTGCAAGAATCCTAGAACTTCCACCTATTCCACAACCTACATCGAGTATTCTGGAACCCTTTGGTAATTTTTCTAAACCACTCCATTTGACTAATTCATGAACAAATTGTACTTTAGCCTTTCTAAAATCAACATTTTTTTTCCCTGAGGGATAAAAACCCAAATGTATATGTTCTCCCCACAATCTCTCAAGTAATTTATCCTGTGTCCAAGCATCATATGCAGAAGCCACTGTACTGGAAGAAATATATTTTCTAGCATTAATTCTCCAGATTATAAATAAGATCAGGAAGAACAAAAATAGTAAAAAAAAAGGAAATAATAATTCAAACATTTAATTTTCTTTTATATCGGGAAAACTTTCTTTCAATGCTGTTCTCGCTGCAAGTTGTTTTCTTGTGTGGTCAAGCATTTCGTATTCTCTTTGCAAACGGGTAAAAGTATTTCTTTCCTCAAGAAGTCTTTGCTGTTCTTCTGCAACTGGACCACCCAAATGAGCTCCAATCCAAAATGATAAATCGATAGGGTTGTCAGGTAATTTATCAGGTAGATTCTTCTTAGTATTAGTCAATTTACTTGTTAAGTTAATAACATCGCTTAGTGCTTCTTTTACGGAATCTTTTAGAGAATCTAGTTTTTGAAAGTCATCAATATTATCATCACTAATCCAACTAACCATCGCGGAACAAAATGGTGTCGAACGCATAATTTCTAAGACTTGAAACCTTTGTTGTCCCAGAGTAATGATATTACTTCTTCCATCCTCTGCTGTTTGATGTTTTATAATTTGTGCGCAACATCCAATGTTAGCCATACTTTTAGTATTTGGATCCCACTTAATAACCCCAAACAATGAATCACTCTCCAAAACAGATTGGAGCATGATTCTATATCTTGATTCAAAAACGTGTAAAGGTAATACTTCTTGAGGGAAAAGGACTACCTCTGGCAAAGGAAATAAAGGTAATTCCCTTACTGAGAGTTCTCCCATTTAAACCTCACTACTTTTTTCAATACTAATCAATTTAGGGCGTTTTCGGGATTTATTAAAGTTTAACCTCGATATCTACACCACTAGGGAGATCTAGTTTCATTAAAGCATCAATAGTTTTTGCAGAAGGACTATAGATGTCTATTATTCTTCGATGTGTTCTTGTTTCAAAATGCTCTCTGGAATCCTTATCAACATGTGGTGATCTTAGAACGCAATAAATCTTCCTTTTTGTTGGTAAAGGTATAGGACCTATTGCTGAGGCAGAGGTAGTATCAGCAGTTTGGATTATTTTATCGCATGATAAATCAAGCATTCTTCTGTCAAATGCTTTCAGTCTTATTCTTATTTTTTGTTGTGCAATTGATGCAGTCATAATTTCAAATAATTTTTAGTGGAGGGTCATTGATTAAAATGACCCTTATACGTATAACTATCTTAAATGATTGAAGCTGAATTTTTAAAACTCAAATGTATTATTTGAGTATTTTAGAAACAACTCCAGCACCAATGGTACGTCCACCTTCACGGATTGCAAATCGCATACCTTGTTCAATAGCTACTGGGCAAATTAATTCTCCAGTCATCTTAATTCTGTCTCCTGGCATAACCATTTCAACATTGGAGCCATCATCAGAGGTAAATGCGGTTATTTGACCTGTCACATCAGTTGTTCTGATGTAGAACTGAGGTCTATATCCTGCAAAGAAAGGTGTATGTCTTCCACCCTCTTCTTTTTTGAGAACATAGACTTCTCCTTCAAACTGAGTATGAGGAGTAATAGATCCTTTTTTCACAAGAACCATTCCTCTCTCAATTTCTTCTTTCTGTACACCCCTTAAAAGTAAACCAACATTATCGCCAGCCATACCTTCGTCAAGAAGTTTTCGGAACATTTCAACTCCAGTAACAGTTGTTACTTTTGTATCTCTTATTCCAACTATTTCAACTTCTTCTCCAACTTTAACTTTACCTCTCTCAATTCTTCCAGTAGCAACAGTTCCTCTACCAGTAATCGAGAATACATCTTCAACTGCCATCAAGAACGGTTTATCAACTTCTCTTTCTGGTTCGGGAATGCTAGCATCAACTGCTTTCATTAATTCTTCAATCTTTGATTCCCAAGTAGAATCACCTTCGAGAGCTTTTAAACCTGAAACTTGAACTATAGGAATGTCGTCTCCGGGAAAGTCATAACTATCTAATAGTTCCCTGATTTCCATTTCGACAAGTTCAATAATTTCTTCATCATCGACCATATCGCATTTATTGAGAGCAACTACAAGAGCAGGAACTCCAACCTGTTTAGCTAAAAGAATATGCTCTTTTGTTTGAGCCATAGGACCATCTGTAGCTGCACAAACTAGAATAGCTCCATCCATTTGTGCGGCCCCAGTGATCATATTTTTCACATAATCAGCATGTCCTGGGCAATCGACATGAGCATAGTGTCTGCCTTCAGTTTCATATTCAACATGAGCTGTATTAATGGTAATGCCACGCTCTCTTTCTTCAGGAGCACCATCAATATCTCCATAGTCTTGAGCTTGAGCTTGACCTTTTTTAGCTAATACATTTGTAATAGCAGCTGTTAGTGTTGTTTTTCCATGATCAACATGGCCAATAGTACCTATGTTGACATGTGGTTTGTTTCTTTCGAACTTCTCGCGAGCCATTTTGAATTAAAGAATCGAGGGTTTAAGAGTGTTTAGGTTAGAGATCAGGAGTTGCCCTGATTCTTGGAAATGATAGCTTCAGCAACATTACGAGGAACTTCCTCATAATTTGCGAACTCCATTGAAAAAATACCCCGACCTTGAGTCATTGATCGGAGTTGAGTGGCATAACCGAACATTTCGGCTAAGGACACTTTGGCCTGTACCTTAGACAATCCATCATCAACAGATTGTCCTTCTACTTGACCTCTTCTGGATGAGAGATCACCAATTACAGATCCAAGAAAGTCATCTGGACTTTCGACCTCAACTTTCATCATAGGCTCTAAAAGGACAGGATTGCATTTTTTAACCCCGTCTTTAAAAGCCATGGAACCTGCAATTTTGAAGGCCATTTCAGATGAGTCTACATCGTGGAATGAACCATCGACTAGTGTTACTTTTACATCAATGAGTGGATAACCGGCAAGAACACCAGATTCGCAGGTCTCTTTCATGCCATTAGATGCAGGACCAATATACTCCTTTGGTACAGCTCCACCAACAATTTTGTTTACAAATTCAAAACCTTTTCCAACTTCAGCAGGTTCCATTTCAATTATTACATGACCATATTGACCTTTACCTCCAGTCTGTCTTGCGTATTTACCTTCACCTTTAGAACTAGACCTGATGGTCTCTCTGTATGAAACCTGTGGAGCTCCTATATTTGCTTCAACTTTAAATTCCCTTAACATTCTGTCAACAAGGATTTCCAAGTGCAACTCACCCATACCTGCAATAACAGTTTGGTTTGTCTCAGGATCTGTACTTACTCTAAAGGTTGGATCTTCTTCAGACAAAGCAGTTAAAGCTTTTGATAATTTTTCCATATCTCCCTTAGTTTTTGGCTCAACAGCTACCGAGATAACTGGTTCAGGGATAAACAATGTCTCCAAAACTATTGGATCTTCTGTGTTACACAAAGTGTCACCAGTTGTCGTGTTCTTAAGACCTAATACAGCTCCTAAATCCCCAGCCCTCAATTCATCAACCTCCTCTCTTTCATCAGCCTTAAGAATGACTAATCTAGAAATTCTCTCTTTAGCATCCTTAGTAGAATTCATTACATAACTTCCCTTTGAAAGAACACCTGAATACATCCTTACAAAAGTTAATTTCCCATAGGGATCTGACATCACTTTGAATGCTAATGCACTGAAAGGAGCATTATCATCTGAAGGTCTAACATCTTCTTTACCACTTGGCAGAACACCTTGTATTGGTTTCACATCAACTGGAGCTGGCAAGTAATCAACTACAGCGTCTAATACAAGTTGTACCCCTTTATTCTTAAAAGCTGAACCGCATAATACTGGAACCAATCCATGTTTTAAAACCCCTTCCCTAATACCTTTTTTAAGTTGTTCTTCAGATAATTCTCCTGTATCGAGGAATATTTCTATTAAATCTTCATCATTTTCTGCAACACTTTCCATCAACTTATTTCTCCAATCAGCAGCTTCTTTCTCCATGTCAGTTGGAATTGGTGCTTCTTCAATATCAGTACCTAAATCGTTTTTGTAGAGATAAGCTTTATTAGCTACTAAATCAATAATTCCTGTAAGATCACCTTCAGACCCGATAGGTAACTGAATTGGAAGTGCATTTGCCTTTAGTCGATCTTTAATTTGCTTATTAACCTTTAAAAAATCCGCACCAGTTCTGTCCATTTTATTGACAAAAACCATCCTTGGAACAGAGTATCTATCTGCTTGACGCCAAACCGTCTCGGATTGAGGCTGAACACCACCAACTGCGCAAAATACAGCTATGACTCCATCCAACACTCGCATTGATCTTTCAACTTCAATAGTAAAATCTACGTGCCCAGGAGTATCAATAATATTGATCCTATGATCTTGCCAACTAGTAGATATTGCTGCAGCAGTAATAGTAATTCCTCTTTCCCTTTCTTGAGCCATCCAATCTGTTACAGCAGCGCCATCATGAACCTCTCCAATCTTATGAACTACACCTGAATAAAACAAAATTCTTTCAGTAGTTGTTGTCTTACCTGCATCAATATGAGCGGCTATACCTATGTTCCTTACTCGTTCTAGGGGAAAGTCGCGTGCCAATTTTAAAGCTCCAAATAAAATAATTTTTAATAAGTGTAGTTCACCCTAAAAGCAAACTTTAATAATAATAAACTACTTAAGTACCTTTTGATGAAATTAATATCTGTAATGTGCAAAAGCCTTATTAGCTTCTGCCATTTTATGCGTATCTTCTCTTTTTTTAACGGCACTACCAGTTTCATTTGCTGCATCCATCAACTCGCCAGCAAGTTTTTGGGACATACTTTTACCATTTCTTGCGCGTGAAAATGTAACAAGCCATCTTAACGCCATAGCCGTACCCCTCTCTTGGCGAACTTCCATAGGTACTTGGTATGTTGCACCACCAACTCTTCTGGCTCGTACCTCGACAAGGGGAGTAGCATTTTTTACAGCTGTTTCAAATAATTCCACTGCATTCCCTCCTGTTCTCTCGCTTATTAAAGAAAATGCATCAGACAATATCCTTTGAGCTGTAGATTTTTTTCCATGTTTCATCAATCGAGAAATCATCATTGAAGCAAGACGACTATTAAATTGAGGATCAGGAAGAACTGGTCTTTTTACCGCTGCATTTCGACGTGACATGTTAAAAAAAAAGTGATGTTTACAAATTAATCTTTTGGAGCTTTTGCTCCATACTTAGATCTGGATTGACGTCTATCTTTGACTCCAGCTGTATCTAAAGTTCCTCTTATTATATGATATCTAACTCCTGGCAAATCCTTTACTCTTCCACCCCTAAGCAGTACTACAGAATGTTCTTGCAAATTATGGCCAATCCCAGGAATATAAGCCGTTACTTCGAAACCAGAAGTTAATCTAACCCTAGCAACTTTTCTCAAAGCTGAATTAGGCTTCTTTGGTGTTGATGTATAGACTCTTGTACATACCCCTCTTCTCTCCGGGCAAGCTTTTAGTGCAGGAGATTTTGTTTTCTTTGTCAGACGTTTTCTTTCTGAACCTACTAATTGTGAGATGGTGGGCATCTATTGAACTTAGATTAAATAAACATTTAACCATCATAACCTTTTAAGAGCACTAACTAAAAGTTTTTAATTATATTTTTTTTAAAATTTGTCAAATTAAAATTCTTTGGTAAATATTCATTATCTTTAGATTTATTTTCATATTTATTTTTATAATAGAAATACATAAATAACTAAATAGAATTAAATAATCTATGGGAGAGAGTAACAAAAGAATCGTTGGCCCATATCAAGATAGTTATTCCCCAAATGGAATAATTGGGGAGAAAGATGCTTGTGGAGTTGGTTTCGTAGCAAATGTTGAAGGTAAAGAAAGCAACTGGATCCTTAAACAATCACTAAAGGGCCTCAACTGCATGGAGCACAGAGGAGGTTGTGGAGGAGATAGTGACTCAGGCGATGGAGCAGGCATTTTATGTTCGATTCCATGGGGTTTTTTAGATGAAGAATTGAATCTTATAAATAAACAAAAATTAGACAGAGGTTTAGGTATGGTTTTTATGCCTAATAAAATAGAGAAAATTGAGGAATGTAAATCAATATGTGATGAAGAAGCAGAAAAATTAAGCGTTAAAGAAACATCTTGGAGAAAAGTCCCTGTAAATAATGAAATCTTAGGTCCTTTAGCCAAAGCAAATGTCCCATATATTAGTCAGTGGATTTTATACATAGATACAAAAGTTAATAAGAATATTGAAAGGCTTTTGTTCCAGTTAAGGAAAAGAATTGAAAAAAAAATAAGAGAAACCTTTAAAAACGATGTTGGGGATTGTGAATTTTATTTTGCCTCACTTAGTTCTCAAACAGTTGTATATAAAGGTATGGTTAGGTCTGAAATATTATCTCAATTCTATCAAGATCTAAAAAAAGAAAATTTTAAGGTCTCATTTTCCGTTTATCACAGGAGATTTAGTACAAATACTCTTCCAAAATGGCCACTTGCCCAGCCCATGAGATTTTTAGGGCATAACGGGGAAATCAATACTCTTTTGGGAAATATTAATTGGGCTAAAGCTTCAGAAACACATATAGATGATTTTTGGGGAGAGTTATCTAATGAAATAAAGCCCATTGTAGATATAAACAAAAGTGATTCATCAAATCTTGACGCAACCCTTGAAATTAATATTCGCTCGGGCCAACCAATAACTGATTCATTATTAAAACTTGTTCCTGAAGCATTTAGAGATCAACCGGAATTGGAAAAAAGAGAAGACATTAAATCTTTTTATGAGTATTCTGCGAGCTTACAAGAAGCATGGGATGGACCTGCTCTTCTTGTATTTGCAGATGGAAATTTTGTAGGAGCAACGCTTGATAGAAATGGTTTAAGACCAGCAAGATATTCAATCACAAATGATGGCTTCGTAATAATGGGTTCCGAAACAGGAGTAGTAGATATTGAAGAGGAGAAAGTAATAGAAAAAGGTAGATTAGGGCCGGGACAAATGTTGGCAGTTGATTTTCATCAGAATAAAATCCTAAGAAATTGGGAAGTAAAATCTGATGCAGCTAAAAGGCATGATTATAAAAATCTGCTCAGTAGTAGAACTATAAAAATTGAAAATAATGAATGGGTTAAAGACTGTAAACTAAAAGACCTTGAGTTGTTGCAACAACAAACTGCATATGGTTTTTCAGCGGAAGATAATGATCTTATCTTAGATTCAATGTCTTCATTAGCTAAAGAGCCAACTTATTGCATGGGCGACGACATCCCATTAGCAGTTCTTTCATCTAAACCGCACATTTTATACGACTATTTTAAGCAAAGATTTGCGCAAGTTACTAATCCTCCTATTGACCCTCTGAGAGAAAAACTTGTAATGAGTTTAGAGATGCATATAGGAGAAAGATGTACACCATTTGAAATTAAAGATCC
Source organism: uncultured Prochlorococcus sp. (assembly GCA_902558895.1). Taxonomy (GTDB): domain Bacteria; phylum Cyanobacteriota; class Cyanobacteriia; order PCC-6307; family Cyanobiaceae; genus Prochlorococcus_A. Next base: position 20,991 of record CACEFS010000014.1, on the reverse strand, counting down.
TAAACCTTTTATTCATTTACAAAGTCCTATTCTTAATGAGGAAGAACTCATTTCCATCAAAAAATCAAAAATTAAATCTCAGACAGTTTCAAGTTTGTTTGATATAGAAGAAGGTATTCAAGGTTTAGAGGACAAATTAAAGGCAATTTGTAAACAGAGTGAGATTTCTATAAAAGAAGGTTGCTCTGTAATTATTATTTCTGATAAGGGAATTAATCCTAAAAAGACTTTTATACCTCCTTTACTTGCTATTGGAGCAATTCATCATTATCTTCTTAAAAAAGAAATCAGGCTAAAAGCTTCTCTAATAATTGAGACAGGTCAATGCTGGAGCACACATCACTTAGCTTGTTTAATTGGATATGGTGCAAGTGCAGTTTGCCCTTGGTTGACCTTCGAAGCAGGTAGACACTGGTTAAAACATCCAAAAACACAAAAACTCATTGATAGCAAAAAAATAAATCCATTATCAATAATTAATGTTCAAGAAAATATTAAAAAAGCTCTAGAAGACGGTGTAAGAAAAATTCTCTCCAAAATAGGCATCTCACTTTTATCTAGTTACCATGGTGCACAAATTTTTGAAGCTGTAGGCCTTGGGTCTGACTTAATAAAAATTGCTTTTGCTGGTACAACAAGTCGTATAGCAGGCATAACATTAAAAGAATTAACTAATGAAACACTTTCAATACATACGAAAGCCTATCCAGAGATCGATTTAAAGAAATTAGAATTTTTAGGATTTGTACAATTTAGAAATAATGGAGAATATCATTCCAATAACCCAGAGATGTCCAAAGTTTTACATTCGGCGGTAAAACAAGGACCAGGATATGATCATTTTGAAACTTACAAAAAACTTATTAGTAACAGACCGACAACATCTCTAAGAGATTTACTAACAATCAATTCTAAAAGAAAAAGTATTCCATTAGAGGAAGTTGAAAGTGTTGAATCAATTTGCAAAAGGTTCTGTACTGGAGGAATGAGTTTAGGTGCTTTATCGAGAGAAGCGCATGAAGTTTTAGCAGTTGCAATGAATAGAATTGGTGGAAAAAGTAATAGTGGAGAAGGGGGAGAAGATCCAGCTCGTTTTAATGTTTTAAACGATATCGATGAAAATACACAATCAGCGACGTTGCCATTTATTAAAGGTTTAGAGAATGGAGACACCGCATGCTCAGCTATTAAACAGATAGCATCTGGAAGATTTGGAGTTACACCTGAATATCTAAGAAGTGGTAAACAACTTGAAATCAAAATGGCTCAAGGTGCAAAACCCGGAGAAGGGGGACAATTGCCTGGTCCAAAAGTTGATTCTTACATCGCAAAACTAAGAAATAGTAAACCAGGAGTAGCTTTAATATCTCCTCCCCCGCATCATGATATTTATTCAATTGAAGATTTAGCTCAGCTTATTCACGACTTACACCAAGTTCATCCAAAAGCGAAAGTAAGCGTTAAACTTGTTTCTGAAATTGGTATAGGCACTATTGCTGCTGGAGTAAGCAAAGCTAATGCAGATGTAATTCAAATATCAGGTCATGACGGAGGTACAGGTGCTTCACCCTTGAGTTCTATTAAACATGCAGGTTTACCATGGGAACTAGGTGTTGCTGAGGTTCATAAATCTCTCCTAGAGAATAACTTACGCGAAAGAGTAATTTTGAGAACTGATGGAGGTCTTAAAACAGGCTGGGATGTTGTTATTGCAGCTTTACTAGGTGCTGAAGAATACGGTTTTGGTTCTGTAGCGATGATTGCTGAAGGATGCATAATGGCTCGGGTTTGTCATACAAACAAGTGTCCTGTTGGAGTTGCCACTCAAAAAGAAGAATTAAGAAAAAGATTCAAAGGTATTCCAGAAAATGTTGTCAATTTTTTCTTGTATATTGCTGAAGAAGTAAGACAGATAATGAGTAGCATCGGTGTTTCTAATATGGAAGAACTAATTGGTAATCAAGAATTTCTTTCTGCAAGAAATATCGATCTTCCAAAAACTTCTAATATTGATCTTTCTTCTTTAGTAAATAAACACTCAACCACTGATAGATCATGGTTAAAACATTCAAAAACTGCCCATAGTAATGGTTCTGTGTTAGAAGACGAGTTTTTGTCTGATACTCAATTTATAGATTCAATTAAAAATCACGAAATATTAACCAAAGAAATTGAGATAAAAAATACTGATAGAAGTGTTTGTGCGAAAATATCAGGAGAAATCGCAGAACTTCACGGCAACACTGGCTTCAATGGCAAACTCAACTTAAATTTCAAAGGATATGCAGGACAAAGCTTTGGGGCCTTTTTATTGAAGGGAATGAATGTTCAATTAATTGGAGAAGCTAATGATTATGTTTGTAAAGGAATGAATGGAGGAATACTCACAATAATTCCACCAAAAATAGATAAAACTTCCTCCGAACAGGTTATTTTAGGAAACACCTGTCTTTATGGAGCAACAGGAGGGAAATTATTTGCATTAGGAAAATCGGGCGAAAGATTTGCAGTAAGAAATAGTGGTGCTACAGCGGTAACAGAAGGAGCAGGTGATCATTGTTGTGAATATATGACTGGTGGGAAAGTAGTTATTCTAGGTTCTACAGGAAGGAATATTGGTGCGGGCATGACTGGTGGAATAGCTTTTATAATTGACGAGAAGAACGATTTAAGTAAAAAAGTTAATAAGGAGATAGTTAGCATTCATAAAATAACTTCATCAAAGCAGGAAGATATCTTATTGGAAATTATTAGAGAATATCGATCAAAAACAAATAGCTTAAAGGCTGCCAAAATAATTGAAAATTGGCCTTATTACAAGAGTAATTTTAAATTAATAGTTCCGCCAAGCGAAGAAGAAATGCTTGGCATAAAGAAAATGTAAATGCCTTTCTTTGTAAAGACTGAAATTATAAAAAAAGAATACTTAATTAATCATGATTTAAAACAAAAAATAATTAACGAACATATTGATTGGATAAAAAAATTAAAAAAAGAGGGAATTAATATAAAAAGTGGTTTTTTAGTAGATGAGTTAAAGAGGCCAGGTGACGGCGGATTACTCATTCTTGAGATGAATAATTATAAAAATGCTCTTAAAATCATTAAGAATGATCCAATGATTAAAAATGATCTAGTTGAATGGAAATTAAATGAGTGGATAGATTCAAATAAATAAAAATGACTATCTTGGATACTTTTTCATAAGTTTTTGAATTTCTTCAGCATGGTAACTGCTACGAGTTAAAGGAGAACTAACTACTTGCATAAAGTCCAAATCTTTTTCCCCGAAATCTTTATAATAATTAAATTTTGAGGGACTCACAAATCTTTGAACAGGTAAATGATTAGGGCCAGGAGATAAGTATTGGCCAATAGTGACAATATCAACGAAATTACTTTTTAAATCCTTAAGGAGACTTAAGACCTCCTCATCTTTTTCCCCTAAACCAATCATAAAGCCTGACTTTGTATAAACTTTGGGAGAATATTCTCTAGTCCTTTTCAGCAACTCAAGAGTTCTCTCATATTTACCCTGAGGTCTTACTTTTTTATATAGCGAAGACACAGTCTCAATATTATGATTTAAAACATTTGGATTTGAATCAAGAACTTTTTCAAGTGCTTTCCAGTTGCCACAAAGATCAGGTATTAACAGCTCAATAGTAGTTTCAGGAGATTTTTTTCTTACTTGATAAACACATTCAAAAAATTGAGATGCGCCACCATCCTCAAGATCGTCTCTATTAACTGATGTGATTACAACATGTTTAAGTTGCATTCTATAAACAGCTTCGGCTAATCGATATGGTTCTGTTGGATCTAATTCTCTTTTTGATCTATCAAAATCAATATCGCAATATGGACATGCCCTAGTACAGCCAGGACCCATTATAAGGAAAGTGGCAGTTCCACTAGCAAAACATTCACCAATATTTGGACAGCTTGCTTCTTGACATACAGTATTGAGCTTTAAATCATTTAATAAATTTGCAGTATTCCCAATTCTCTCAAGTTGCGGAGCTTTTACTCTTAACCAATTAGGTTTTGAAATTAAACTATTAGGATTATTAGTCAAATTAAGTATTTCTGACCTGTAATCTCATTTTACTAAAAACGAGATGAATTAACTATTAATAATTTCAAAAATGATGCCTATTCAATGGAAGTCAAACAATAAATTAATTTAACTAGTTCATTAATAATTTAAAAAATCCTAATTAAAGTTAATAATTACACAATATTTATGATTCATCAACTAAAAAAAAACAGTATTTGGAACGTTATTTATAATACAGATATAAGAACATCTTAATTAAACTCTAGATTGTCATAAACTAAGTTAAAATAAAGTTATTTGTACTAAAAAGTGTTTTTTTTTATAATTTTTGATACAGTAAAAAATATATGTAATAAAACATTGAGTTTTAAATTTAAAAGAAAACGTCTTTTATTATCTCAAAAAAATAAAAACTCTAAAGCAATAGGTTATGCTAGAGCTACTCATAATGAATATGAATATTTAGAAGAGCAAATAAAAATTTTAAAGGAAGAGGGTTGCAGTTTAGTTTTCTCTGAATTTATAAGTTTAGATGAAGAAATTAAACCCCAACTCAATAGAGCTATGAATTGCTTATCTAAAGGCGATCAATTAATAATAACTCAACTCGACCGAGCCTTTAAAAATAAAAAAGAATGTTTGAGGACAATAAATAAACTTATTAATAAGGATATTAAATTGCGAACTTTGACTGGTTTTTTTGCTGCTAATGAATCCTCTAATGAAATTTCTTCAATTTTTAAGATTTTATATGAATTAGATAATTTAGAAGACAAAATTTTAGGTGAAAGAAAAAAAGAACAACTATTGCGCAGAAAATTATCTGGCAATAATCTGGGAGGAAGGCCCAAAATAAGTCCTTTAAAAGAATCCTTAGTAATCAGATTGCGCAAAGAAGGATATTCATATCGATCAATTAGGTCACAAACAGGAATTGCATTATCAACAATAAGAAGAGTGATTTTGGAAGGAGAATTAACATAAAATGAACAGGAAAGAAATTGAAAATTTAATTAAAGAAAATTTCAAAGATACAGCATTGCGTATTTATGAATTAGATAATGAAGATAGAAAAAGTTTGTTAGCTGAATATAGAGAATGGATTATGAATGATTTAGATATTAAAGAAGTAATGATGTTACCTTATGAAGCATATACTGACAAATTAGACCCTAATTACTTAGACGATTTAATTTAGTCCTAAATAGTATATCTTTTATTAAATTCATATACTTCTCTTGATATTGATGGTAAGAAGGAAGTATCTTTAGAATATTTTTCTCCATCACAAAAAACAACTAATAAAGTATGTAGAGATTGACTATTAGTCCACCAAGCAGAATCATGTCTAACTTCAGACATTAAGCCTGCTTTGCTCCAAAGATTAATGCTTTCTGGTAATCCTGCACCCAAAAAACCATCTATTTGATTAAGAGAATCGTTTTTAAGAACGAATTTATTTAAATTTCTTTTCAAAAAACTTCTTAAATTTAAATCATTTTTTTGATAATCAATATGAATCATAATTTCCTCCAAAACCCTTGCAGCCGAATCAGAATTCATAGCATTTCTATTTTTATTATTATGTCCATAAAATTCTTTTTCACGACCAAATGGTCCATCATCCCAGGTCTTCTGACAGCAATTTATACCAGTCAATTCCTCCCAATGTAAATCATGTAACCAATCGTTTACTATAGTTCTTTGATATTTCCAATTTTCCCATAATTCTCCCTCAATACAAGGTCCACTTGTTGTTCCAGTAAGTAAATCAATTAAAAAGCCTGTTGCATTATTACTGGAGAAAGACAACATTTTCCTTACAGCATCAATAATTTCATCTGATAATAATAAACTTCCTTTTTTAATCCAATAAAATGCAGCAAGGCCATAAACCAACTTAACAATGCTAGCAGGGTAAACCATTTTTTTATTATTAATACCAGTTCCAAAACCTTTAAATACACTTTTATTTTCACTTTTATAATTAATCCAAGTTATTGAAATATCATCTCTTGAAAAATCTTTATTATAAGAGCATGCTCTCCCTAAAATATCATTTAGGGCCAGACCCATCTCTTTACTCAAATAGTAAAAGGACATTGAATGGAAAGTTATAAAAATCCTATCTCACTATTTAAACAAACTAATTTTTCAAAAACTATTTGGTGGAAATTAAAAGTTAATATTTCTGGATATCAAAATGAAAAAGAAGATAAATTACTTACTGAAATATTTAAAAATAGAATTTTTAGGCTTATTTATTCAAATATTTCCCAAAACAACCATAAATTATCCAGAATACTAGTTCAACTTTATGAAGATGGTTATATCTGTTGGATAAATTTAGATGGATTAATTATTGAGAAATACGAATTAGGAAAAACTGAGAATCCTAAAAAAGAACATTTCTTTATAAAGGATAAAGTTAACTCAATTTTAAAATGGATCAAGGATCAATCTGAGCTAAATAATGAATATCTTTGGGGAGGAACATTAGGACCTAATTTTGATTGTTCTGGATTAATTCAGACTGCTTTTTTAAAGCATCAAATTCATATACCTCGAGACTCTTTTCAAATAAAAAGTTTTTGTAAACACCTTTTCTACTATAAAGGATCATATGCGGCTCTACGACCAGGCGATCTTTTATTTTTTGGAAATGCAGAAAAATGTGATCATATTGGAATCTACAAGGGAGAAGGATTGTATTACCATAGCTCTGGAAAGGATTTTGGCAGAAATGGAATAGGATTAGATACCCTAAAAAAGTCTAATGACAAAATCTCATTTTTTTATAAATCTAAACTAATTTCGGCAGGACGAGTAGTTAGAAATTATAGATGGGACAGATCTATACGTTAATTAATAGAGCTACCCTTTTAATTTTAAATTAAATATTACTTTTTCTTTAATTTAGGAATTAACCAGTAGTCCAAATATTTTTAATAATTGGCATTACAGTATCTAAGTGTAATGTGCCAACAAGTAACCATGCAAAAACAGCTCCTCCGCAGCCTCCCAACCAAAATCCACTTGTAAAATCAGCCCAACCAGCTCTTGTAAATAAGTCTTTTGGCGGATTATTAACAGTCGCATCTGGCGGTTGAACATTAGGTGCTTTACCAGGTGCATTGTATAGAACAAAAAGTGCTGTCAAAATATGAACAGCTCCAATAGTAGCTAGAAGTCCAGCTGTTAGAGCAAATTCAGAATTTCTTAATGGGCCAGTCATAGTGAAAGGTCCGTATAGAAGATATCCAAAGGCTGCTCCAGTTTCCAAACCTCTAAAATTAGGTGAAATACCTTCTCTGTAAAAAGGTAAATTATTTATGAAGGCTTTTGTAAAATAACCACTATTAACTGGGGTAGCTAAATTACCAACACAAGGATCAGCAACTGTTTTTACTGCCCATTGTTCTGCTACACCAATATCATTTGGTTGTACAGAAGGATCTATGTATTTCTCATCAAATTTAATAGATCTTGTTGATTCTGAGAATGATTTTTGAAAGTCGCTCATTTTTTTAATAGTTTAGTGTTTGTTAATTTATTCAGTGGCTGTAATTAATCTTCCAATCAATACTATAAAAACAGCTGGCATTGCTATACCAATTAATGGAACAAAAATTGAGGGTAAAAGACTTGGTAAATCAGATGGCATAGTTCTTTAAACTTCTTTAAACACTTTAGTATTTATCTGCGAAATAGTGTTAATTTTATTACTTGATGATATAAAAATTATTAACTTTTTACATGATAAATTTTTTAGCAATTGTACTTATTATTTTTATAGGAATATTACTTCTTGTTTTAAAAAAAAGAAGCTTAAAAAAGTTTATAAATAAAAGCAATTTATATTCTATTAAATTAAACAATAATAATAAATTTTCATCTAATAAAAATAGTTTTTTGTACAATCACGAAGAAAAAAAGTACTCAGTATTTTATAAAAATTCTCAGAAAAATAAAATGTTTAGTCTTTTTAAAGGTAATACAGAAGATAAATTAAAAGCATTAAAAATTGCGGAAGAATTGGCTGATAATTCAACCTTACCAATTTTACGAAAAGGCTTAAGAGATATTTCTCCTGAAGTAGTTGAAATTTCAGCTTTTTTAATCGGAAAATTCAAGTAAAAAATTCAATTTTTGTTTGTTCTACTTATTGATCTTATTCTGTAAATTGGTCGACTTTGACTTTCATGATATGTCCTCATTAAAAGTTCGCTTAATAATCCAAAGCTGAATAATTGTACCCCAGCTATTCCTAATATTAATGTAAACATCAGCAAAGGACGATTACCAATCTCTTCTCCCATTATTTTCAGAACTAACAAATAAGAACTCATGGCAAGACTGATCATTATACTTATGATTCCAGCGAAACCGAATCCATACATAGGTCTTGTTAAAAATTTATTCATAAACCAAACAGTTAATAAATCCATTAAAACTTTAAAAGTTCTATTAATTCCATATTTACTTGATCCATATTTCCTACTTCTATGATTGACTTTAATTTCCTTAATTCTTGCACCTTCTATATTTGCTAAAACTGGCAGAAATCTATGAAGTTCACCATAAAGTTTGATGTCATCTATTATTTCTTTTTTAAAAGCTTTTAGTGAGCATCCATAGTCATGAAACTTCAAACCTGTTACTTGAGCTATTAATTTATTTGCTATTTTTGATGGTATCTTCCGATTAAGTAATTTATCTTTTCTATCAAACCTCCATCCACAAATCAAATCATAGCCATTATTAATTTCTGAAATTAATTTAGGAATATCATTTGGGTCATTCTGTAAATCACCATCCATAGTAATAACAATGTCACCTTTAGAATTATCAAAGCCGGCTGAAATTGCTGCAGTTTGCCCATAATTTTTTCGAAGAGAAATTACTGACAATTCTTTAATTTTAAAAGATAGTTGTTTTAATACTTTATGAGTATTATCTTTAGAACCATCGTTCACAACAATCAATTCGAAATTTAAATTATGAGAGGCCATCACATCTATAACTTCATCCAATAAAAAACCAATACTCTCACTTTCGTTGAATACAGGTATAACAATAGAAATTAGTTGTTTTATATCTGACATATTTATTAGATAATAATCATGTAATTGTAACGTAATTTAGAAAATTAAAATTAAACAAAAAAAATCACCACATAAGTGGTGATTTTAATTGTTTAAAAGATTTTAACCAAACTTGCCTGAAGTTGATGCTATTACAAAGGCACCAAATGTAAGAATGTTTCCAATCGTAAAATGTGCTAATCCAACTAATCTAGCTTGAACAATTGAAAGTGCAACTGGCTTATCTCTCCATCCAACAAGGTTAGCTATTGGAGTACGCTGATGAGCCCAGACTAATGTTTCAATTAATTCTTGCCAGTAACCACGCCATGATATTAGGAACATAAAACCAGTAGCCCAAACTAAGTGACCGAAAAGGAACATCCAAGCCCAAGGAGATAAAGAGTTTACTCCGAATGGGTTATATCCGTTAATAAGCTGAGCAGAATTTAACCAGAGATAATCTCTGAACCAACCCATCAGATAAGTTCCTGATTCATTAAATTGGGCTACATTACCCTGCCATATTGCTAGATGTTTCCAATGCCAGTAGAAAGTTACCCATGCCAGTAAATTTAATGCCCAGAACATAGCTAGGTACATAGCATCCCAAGATGAACTATCACATGTACCTCCTCGTCCAGGACCATCGCAAGGGAATGCATAACCTAAATCTTTCTTATCAGGAATTAATTTTGTTCCTCTAGCATCAAGTGCACCTTTGATAAGGATTAAAGCGGTTGTATGAAGACCTAAAGCGATAGCATGGTGAACTAAGAAATCTGCAGGACCTATAGGTAAGAAAGCACTTAACGCATCTTGTCTATTAATTAGATCCATCCAGTAATGATTACCTGGTAATGAATTAGCTGCGAGACTTGCCGAACTTGTAGGATCAGATAATAGAGCATTAAAGCCGTACATCATCTTGCCTTGAGCAGCTTGAACAAATTGAGCAAATACTGGCTCAATTAGAATTTGTTTTTCAGGATTACCAAAGGCTACAACAACATCGTTATGAACATAAATTCCTAGAGTATGGAAGCCAAGCAACATTGTTACCCAACTAAGGTGACTTATCAAAGCTTCCTTTGTTCCAAGAACTCTTGCTAATACATTGTCTTTATTTAATTCTGGATCATAATCTCTTACAAAGAAAATAGCTCCATGTGCAAATGCACCAACCATCAAGAACATAGCTATATATTGATGATGACTATATAAAGCAGATTGTGTAGTGTAGTCTCTAGCTATAAAAGCGTAAGAGGGAAGTGCACCCATGTGTTGCGCTACAAGAGAAGTTGCTACGCCAAGTGATGCTAATGCTAGTCCAAGTTGGAAATGTAATGAATTATTTACAGTTTCATATATTCCATCATGGTTAATTCCAAAACTACCTTTATGCGGATCATTAGGATGTCTTGTGTTATGGGCTTCTGTAATTTCTTTTAGGCTATGACCAATACCAAAAGTATTTCTATACATATGACCAGCAATTACAAAAACTGTTCCAATAGCAATGTGGTGATGTGCAATATCGGTTAGCCATAATGCTTCACTTTGAGGATGAAGACCACCTAAGAAAGTAAAGATTGCTGTTCCAGCTCCTTCAGCAGTTCCAAATACTTGATCTAAAGAATCAGGATTTTGGGCATAAGCTCCCCAGTTTAAAGAAAAGAAAGGAGCTAATCCTGCAGGGTGTGGAAGCACTGTTAACCAATTATCCCAACCTACATGCTGTCCTCTTGATTCAGGTATAGCAACATGAACCAAATGACCTGTCCAAGCGATACTACTAAAGCCAAATAAAACGGCTAAATGATGATTTAATCTTGACTCTGCATTTTTAAACCAAGCTAGAGAAGGTCTGAATTTGGGCTGTAAGTGTAACCAACCTGCAAATAGAGTCCAACAAGCCAAAATACTCATAAATATTGAAGCTTGGAAGAGTTGCTCATTAGTTCTCATTCCAATTGTGTACCACCAATGGTAGAGTCCTGAGTAAGCTATATTTACTGGGCCACTTGCTCCAGCTTGTGTCATTGCTTCTGTGATACCAGATCCAAAATGAGGATCCCAGATAGCATGAGCTATAGGACGAACGTGAGTTGGATCAAGTACAAATTGCTCGAAGTTACCTTGCCAAGCAATATGAAATAAGTTACCAGCTACCCATAGGGCGATTATTGCTAGATGACCAAAATGTGTAGAGAAAAGCTTCTGATAAAGCTTTTCTTCGGTCATACCATCATGACTTTCAAAATCATGAGCGGTAGCTATTCCGTACCATATTCGTCGGGTTGTAGGGTCCTGAGCTAGACCCTGGTTAAATGATGGAAATTTTGTTGCCATTGAATTAAATAGGAGAAGTTCAGGTAATTAGCCCAGACCGAAAAGGCGAGCGTGGAAGAAAGCCCATGTGGTAGCGATGCCACCGACAAGGAAGTGTGTTACACCTACTGCTCTACCCTGAGTGATAGATAAAGCTCTTGGTTGAATGGTTGGAGCAACTTTTAGTTTGTTATGTGCCCAAACAATTGATTCGAATAATTCTTGCCAATATCCGCGTCCACTGAAGAGGAACATTAAACTAAACGCCCAAATAAAGTGAGCTCCTAAAAACATCAAACCATACATACTTATGGATTGACCATAACTTGTTAATACTTGAGAAGCTTGTGCCCAAAGGAAATCTCTTAACCAACCATTAATAGTAATGGAGCTTTGCGCGAAATTACCACCAGTAAGTCCCCAAACATCACTCTGCATTTTCCAAGAGAAGTGGAAAATAACTATTGATAAACAGTTATACATCCAGAAAAGTGCCAAAAACACGTGATCCCATGAAGAAACTTGACATGTACCACCTCTTCCAGGACCATCACAAGGAAATCTAAATCCTAAAGAAGCTTTATCAGGAATCAACCTTGAACTTCTTGCATAAAGTACCCCTTTAAGAAGTATCAAAACAGTTACGTGGATTTGGAAAGCATGAATATGATGAATCATTAAATCAGCTGTCCCTAATTGAATTGGAGCTATAGCAACCTTTCCACCAACTTCTACTAGACTTCCATTAAAAACTTCACTTAAAGCTTTGTGAGGTAAAGCTTCTGCAGTACCTGCTAAAAGAGAAGTTCCAACAGCAGAGGCTTGAATACTCTGTACCCATTGAGCAAAAATTGGTTGAAGTTGGATTGCAGAATCACTAAACATATCTTGGGGTCTACCCAAAGCCCTCATAGTATCGTTATGAATATATAGTCCAAAGCTATGGAATCCTAACCACATACATACCCAATTCAAGTGACTGATTAAAGCGTCTCTTGCTTTTAGAATTCTGTCTAATACATTATCAATATGTTTTGCTGGATCGTAATCTCTAACCATTGCAATTCCAGCATGCGCACCTGCTCCTACTATGAACAATCCACCTATCCACATATGATGTGTAAATAATCCAAGAACTGTCATGTAATCAGTAGCTATATATGGATAAGGAGGCATCGCATACATGTGATGAGATACAAGTATGCTTATTGATCCAAGCATTGCTAGGTTTACCGAAAGCTGGGCATGTCTACTTTCTGCCATGAACTCAAAAAGACCTTGATGACCTTTAGGAGCCGGGAATAGTATTGGGTCTCCTTGCTGTGAATCTAATATTTCTTTCATACTATGACCAATACCGTAGTTGGTTCGATACATATGACCACCAATAATTGCAATTACACCAAAAGCTAAATGATGATGTGAAACATCAGTCATCCATAAGCTTCCTGTCACTGGGTTAAGTCCACCTTTGAAAGTAAGGAAGTCTGAGAAAGCTAACCAGTTTAAACTAAAGAAATTTCCTGTACCACTTGCTAATCCTGGAAAAATTTGACCAATAATTTGTGGATCACAGAGTTGATGCGGCATAGGCATATCTGCAATATTTGCTATTTCTTTACCATTAATTACTAGCGGGGTACCTGCATCAATTGCATCTAAGATTGCTGCAGTAGGAGCTCCGATATGAATACAATGGCCAGCCCATGCTAATGATCCTAATCCTACTAAGCCAGCTATATGATGATTAAGCATAGACTCAATATCTTGGAACCACTCCATTTTTGGCGCTGCTTTGTGATAGTGAAAAATTCCTGCATGAAGCATAAGTGCAGCCATTACTACAGCACCTATTGCCAAAGCCATAAGTTCGCTTTCATTAGTTATTCCCCATGCTCGCCACATGTGGAATATTCCTGAACTGATTTGAATTCCATTGTAGTTAGCACCAAGATCAGCATTAAGCATTTCTTGACCAACAATTGCCCAAACTTGCTGAGCTCCAGGTTTAACATGAGTTGGATCAGCTAACCAACCCGAATAATTAGAAAATCTTGCTCCATGGAAAAATGCAGCACTCATCCATATAAAAATGACTGCAAGATGTCCAAAATGAGCTGAAAAGATTTTTCTTGTTGCTTCTTCAGCATCGCCTGTATGCACATCGAAATCATGTGCGTCAGCGTGCAAATTCCAGATCCAAGTTGTAGTTTTTGGACCTTTAGATAATTTACTTGACCAGAAACCTGGCTTATCTAATTTGGCAAAATCAATAGGTCTTGGATCGGCCTTAACAGGATCCTCCAAAACTTTTTTGTTTTTTTCTCCACTTTCTGGTGGGCTGATGGTCATCTAGCACCTCGAAAATAATTGACATTAAAGCCGATTGATCGGTTCTTGAACTTATTTTTAATGATAATGTTCAAGAAAACGAATCCCTCGAAACTTTAGATATTCGTTTCAAAAATAATAAGGCAAAGATTCTTTCGTTATGCATTAACGTAACAAATGTTCTAATGATTGTTACTATATGAATATTTTGTTAAATTCTAGTCTATGACTAAATTATGAGTATTTTTACTCAAATTTGATGTAAATTTCTTAAATTTTTTTTTATATTTCAAAGAAAATTTTTTAAATCCAGCGACAGGATATAATTTCAACATAACTATCAATAGTTTCTGATTTGAAAGGAATTGCTATAGGTCTATCTAATAATTCAAAAGAAATTTTAAAAAGGCTTAAAAAAACCAAATTTGTCAAAAATATATATATTGCAGGTTCTTCAAAAGATGATGGAGAGGAAAATGAACTAATTAAAGTACAAAAACCTAGAGAAATCTTACTTGAAAAATGGCTGGAGATAGATTTAATAATTTTTATAGGCTCAATTGCTGCATCAATACGCATAGTAAATTCTTTTTTAACCTCTAAAGATCAAGATCCAGGTGTAATCGTTATAGATAACAAATGTTCCAAGATAGTTCCTTTAATTGGCTTACATCAGTCAAATACGCAGAATATTGCATGTCAAATTGCTAATTTACTTGGTGGCGAAATAATAGAAACTAATAATACCAATGATCAAAGCTTCTTAAATCTTGATGCATTTGGGAATCAATGGGGCTGGAAAAGATCTGGCAACATAAAGGATTGGTCAAAACTAGTAATTAAACAAGCCAAGAATGAAGAAATATTTTGCAAACAAATATCTGGTAATAGCTTATGGAAAACTTCAAAATCAGGGGAGATTATTAATCAAATCTATGAAAAAGAAATTGAAAAACCAGATTCGACATTTCATGTGAGTATATACGAAAATAATGAAAGAAATTGGCATCCGCCCGTATTATGGGTTGGCATTGGGTGTGAAAGAGATTCAAGCAAAGAATTAATCTCAAATTCATTAAATAATTTTTTAAAATTAGGAAACTTATCACAGCAATCAATTGCGGGATTTGCAACTATTGATCTTAAAAAAGATGAGAAAGGAATTTTAGAACTTGTTGAAGAAAAAAACTTGCCTATAAAGTTTTTTAGTAAAGAAGATCTTTCAAAAATAATTGTTCCAAATCCATCAAATATCGTACAAAAGGAAATTGGCACTCCTTCCGTAGCAGAAGCCTCTTGCTTACTCGCAGCGGGAAAAGAATCAAAATTATTAGAAGAAAAAAGAATTTTTAAAAATTCATCTGGGGCAGTAACTATCGCCATAGCAGAATCAAAAAATCAGTACAATCCAACCCATGGCGAAATACACATTATTGGAAGTGGGCCTGGTGATATCTCCTTTCTAACAAATAATGCAAAAAAAGCACTTTCAAGATGTACTGTTTGGATCGGATACAAAATGTATTTAGATTTAATTAAGCCCTTCAAAAGGAGTGATCAAGTTTTAATTGAAAGTAAACTTACTGAAGAAAAAGAGAGATGCAGAAAAGCAATTAAACTAGCCGAGGAAGGAATAAAAGTGGCTTTAATTTCTTCAGGTGAATCAGGATTTTATGGCATGGCTGGTTTACTTTTAGAATTACTTCAAAAAATCAAAAAAGAACATAGACCTTACTTTGAAGTACATCCCGGTATAAGTAGTGTTCAATTAGCCGCTGCGATTAGTGGTGCACCACTAACTAATGACTTTTGTTCAATAAGCTTAAGCGATAAATTAACTCCATGGTCTTTAATAGAAAAAAGAATTGAAGGAGCTCTTGTTGGTGACTTTGTAATAGCTTTATTTAATCCTCAATCCATTGAAAGAAATTGGCAGCTAAAAAGTGTAATAGATATATGTTTACAAACTAGGCTTGGGGATACTCCAGTTTTATTGGCTAGACAAGTAGGGAGAGAAAATCAATCCAAAAAATTTGTTACTCTAAACACCATTCCTTTTAAAGAGATTGATATGTTATCAATAATCATTATTGGCAATTCTCAAACAACTTTAGTTGATGAAATATTTCTCACTCCAAGAGGATATTTACAAAATTAAATTTATATAATCCATAATTTAATAAATAGAGTGTTTTTCTTTGCTTTTTTTTTATAAGAATACTAATCTTTTAAAATAATGATTAAGAAAATTAATTGAAAAATATTGGTTTAATTTTATTTGATATAGACGGGGTAATCCGCAGCGTAGAAAATAGTTACAGACTTTCATTAAAAAAAACAGTTTACAAATTTTCCGGATGGGAGCCAAGTTATATGGATATTGATAATGCAAAAAACGAAGGGATCTGGAATAATGATTGGGATTTAAGTTTAGAACTTATAAAAAGATGCATAAAAAAAGATAACTTAAACCTTAAAATTCCTACAAGGGAGGAAATAGTAAAATGTTTTGAAGAGTTTTACTTTGGTGGAGATCCAAATAAAGATAGTAAATATTGGTCTGGATACATAACAAATGAGGAGTTATTAGTTGATAAAAAGTTTTTTGATTTAATTCAAAGCAATGGAATAATCTGGGGTTTTGTTAGTGGTGCAGAGTCTGCTTCTGCAAAATTCGTTTTAGAAAAAAGACTTGGACTAAAATCACCACCATTAATATCTATGGGAGATGCCCCTGACAAGCCTGACCCAAAAGGTTTTATTAACTTATCAAAAAAGCTTATTGGAGATAAACTTGGCGAATCAAATATTCCCATCGCATATGTAGGAGATACTATTGCAGATATAAATACAGTTATTAACGCTAGAAAGGAGATACCATCTCAGAAATTCATAAGTATCGGAATAGCTCCCCCTCATTTACATTTCAATTCTCGATTAAAAGAACGTGATTCTTACGAAAAAAATCTTAGAAATGCAGGCGCAGACATGATTTTAAATTCTATTTATGATCTTAAAGATATTCATTTTGACTTGTTTTAAAACAAATATTAATTAAAAATTTTTCCGAATAAATTACGGAGAGGGAGGGATTCGAACCCTCGACAAAAGTTACCTCCTGTAACTCCTTAGCAGGGAGCCGCTTTCAACCACTCAGCCACCTCTCCAGTTCTTATACATTATCAATTTTTTTGCAAACATTCAAAATTATTTATTTAATCGAAATGTCTAATCAACTTGAATTCTCGGCAATCTATTTTTAAAAGAACAAAGAATTTCCCAAGGAATAGTATTAGATTCCCTTGCCCAATCAATTGGAGAAATTGTTTTATCACCTTCAGATCCTAGTAATACCATCGTACTACCAACTTTAATTTCATCTGAACCTGTAATATCCACCATCATTTGATCCATAGTTATCGATCCTACTTGGGGATAAAGTTTATTTTTAAAGATAACTTTTATCTTACCTGAGAGATTTCTCGGAACTCCATCTGCATATCCAATACTTAATACAGCCAACTTAGTTTTTCGACTACTTACAAATTTTCCTCCATAACTTACTCTGACACCTTTATCAATAACTCTTATAAAAGCTACTTTGACCTTCAAAAATAAAGCTGGTTTAAGCGATAAATTTTTATCTATTTTTGCTGAAGGACTATATCCATACATAGAAAGTCCTACTCTTACCATATTAAAATGAAAATTTTTATTGAGAAGCATGCCTGCAGAATTTGCCAAATGAATCTTGATATTGTTATTACTATCAACGTTAATTTGCTTTAATAATTGCCTAAACTTAAGTCTTTGTAATTGAGTACTGCTTTTAGGATCTAATGAGTTATCTTCATCTGCAGATGATAAATGACTATATATTCCCTTTATTAAAATGTTTTCAAAAGATTTTATTTTTTCAAATTCCTGAATAAACTTATCAGATTCAAATCCTAATCTTGACATTCCAGTATCAACCTTAAGATGTAAAGAAAATTTCAACCCAAACTCCTTACCAATATTGTTGCAAATTAAACACTCTCTAAGACTACTGATAGTTGGCATAAGATCATTTTTAAAGGCTATTATTAAATCCTTTTTCGTATATAGATTTCCTAAAACAAGAATTGGTTTGTTAACTCCTGAGGAACGAAGCTTAATTCCTTCTTTTAAAGTTGCAACACCTAATTCTGAAGCTCCGCCTTTAATAGCATAATCAGATACTACTTTTGCATCATGTCCATATCCATCAGCTTTAACAACCGCCATAAATTGACAACTTCTACTTAATTTAGATCTTAACTGCCTTACATTTTTTTCTATTGCTTCACCATTGACTTCAATCCATGCTCTTTGTTTCGGATCTACATCTCTATCAAAATTTGGATATTTATCAAAATTAAATCGCTGATTTGTTTGCCGAATTTGCATTAACTTTGCACAATTATATGCGCTTATTGAAATATACAGTTAGCATGACATGTAAATTGTATTTTGGCATGGGCCAGACTCTAGTTTTAAATGCATCTTATGAACCTTTAAACATCACTTCTTGGCGAAGAGCTGTCATTTTGATGATCAAAGGTAAAGCAGAAAGCTTAGAGGAAGATAAATCATATTCAATACATTGTGGTAGAAAATTGCCTACAGTTATTAGACTTCGTTACTACGTGAAGGTCCCTTTCAGAGAGGTTTCTTTAACAAGAAAAAATATTCTTCTAAGAGATAATAATTCTTGCCAGTACTGTAACTATAGGGGTAGTGACTTATCAATAGATCATGTTTTACCTAGAAGCAGGGGTGGAACAGATAATTGGGAAAATGTTACTACTGCATGTCTCAGATGTAATGTACAAAAGGGTAACCGAACCCCAGAAGAGGCAAATATGCCATTAAATCGCAAGCCTTATCGTCCACTTAGTAATCTTAATTTTGAGGCCACAAGACAAATTGACTCTGGCAGACACAAAGAATGGAGTAAATACGTAATAGGAATTGCAATCTAAGAAAAATAAAATCTTAATTTTCTTCGTTATTAAAATCTTCCATCACTCTTTTTTGTTCTTGTGCTATACATGCATCAATCACTTCATCCAATTGACCAGCAAGAATTGGCTCTAGTGAAAAATTGGAACCTAATCTATGATCAGTTGTCCTATTATCTTTATAGTTATAAGTTCTAATTTTTTCACTCCTATCACCTGTTCCAACCTGAGAAAGCCTTTGTGATCTCTCTTTTGCATTAGATTCTTTTAATTGAATTTCATATAATTTAGCTCTTAAAATTTCCATTGCTCTTTCGCGATTTTGCAACTGTGATCTTTCTTGAGTACAAAAAACTCTTATTCCTGTAGGCTTGTGGAGAAGATCAATAGCTGTCTCTACCTTATTAACATTTTGTCCACCTGCGCCTCCTGATCTTGCTGTACCAACCTCTAGATCAGTTGGATCAATCTTAACCTCAACAGGATCAGCCTCAGGCATGACGGCTACTGTAGCAGTCGAGGTGTGAACTCTACCTTGAGATTCAGTAGCTGGAACTCTTTGGACTCTATGTACACCTGCCTCAAATTTAAGTTGACTATATACAGATTCTCCCTTAACGGAGATAACTAACTCCTTAAATCCTCCCATATCTGACTCGGAAGCACTAACAGGTTTTACAGACCATCCAATTTTTTGTCCATACCTCTCATACATTCTTGCTAAATCACCCGCCCAGATACAAGCCTCGTTTCCTCCAGCACCGGCTCTGATTTCTAACATTACACTTCTCTCATCTCTTGGATCTTTCGGTAATAAAGCGATTGTCGTTTTTTGAATCAATTTATTCTTGTATTCCTCTAGTGTTAATAACTCCTCATTGATCAAAGATTCCATTTCTTTATCATTTCGATTATCTTTTAGTAGATTTTTTGAATCTTCGATTTCTTTAGCAGTTTCAAGCAACTTATTAAAATCAATCACCAAAGGTTCCAATTTTGACCTTTCTCTTGCTATTGATTCTAATTTTTTTGGATCATTAGCTATATCAGGATCTGCAAGCTGCACTTCCAAATTATCAAAACTTTCTGCAGCAGTTTTCAACCTTGCAATTAATGTTGAGTATTCCAATTGAAATTATGCTTAATTTTTGAAAATTCTATTTTTTAGAATCTTTTTCTTCTTTTTTATCTTTTGATGTGGCTGAATTAGCTGAACCCATTCCATATTTTTTCATAAACCTATCAACCCTACCTTCTGTATCAAGAATTTTTTGAGTTCCAGTGAAGAAAGGATGATTACCACTCCATACATCAACATGTAATTCAGGCTGCGTGGAGCCAGTAGTCATTACAACTTCTCCATTACAAATAACTTTTGCATCTGGGTACCATTTTGGGTGAATTTCTGATTTTGGCATGATTTAAAATCCTTTAACGTTTGGAGAATTGAGGAGCTTTTCTTGCTTTTTTAAGGCCATATTTTCTTCTCTCTTTTGCTCTAGGATCTCTACTGAGATGGCCTTCAGTTTTTAGAGGTTTCCTATTATCAGCAGATAATTCGCAAAGTGCTCTTGCTGCTCCTTGCTTGATGGCATCTGCTTGACCTGTCAATCCACCACCAAAAACATTTACTAGGATATCATAAGAATTTTCAAGGCCTAATGTTTGCAAAGGTGCTTTTATTGAATTTAAGTGCTGAGGGTTAAAGTTTAAGTAATCATCTCCAGAACGGCCATTAATTTTTATTAGTCCATTACCTGGAATCAAGCGAACTCTAGCTACTGAAGTTTTTCTTCTTCCAGTTCCCCAATAGACAGCTTTGTTTTTTATTTGACTATTCATTTTGATAAATTAACTATTTAATAATACAGGATTCTGAGCAGCGTGAGGATGATCAGCACCTTTATAAACTTTTAATTTTTTAAATTGCTGTCTTCCTAGAGAGTTATGAGGCAGCATACCCTTAACAGCTTGCTCAATGATTCTTTCAGGGATTCTTTCTTGAAGAGACTCAAATTTTTCAATTTTCATTCCTCCTGGTCTTCCAGAATGTCTTCGATACAACTTTTGTGATGCTTTTTTACCTGTTACTTCAACTTTTTCAGCATTTACTACAATGACAAAATCTCCAGTATCTAGATGAGGTGTAAAAGTTGGTTTATTCTTACCTCTCAATACAGTTGCAATTTCTGTAGCAAGTCTC
>CACEFS010000013.1 GCA_902558895.1 uncultured Prochlorococcus sp. | reverse complement strand
AAAATCCAAAATAATGGCCCAAATATTCCATCAACAGAATTTTCGCTAAGACTCTCTGTACTTGATCTCAAAAGATGTTCTAAAGAAGATGAACTTACATCCCTACTTACTATCCTTTGTACCTTCTCTTTGATTATTCTTTTGCTTTGGTCATTAATTTCTTCGTGTTCTATTAGCTCTGCAATCTCTGTCACACTTGAAATAAGTCCCTTAGTCGCAATACAACTTGAAAGTCCAAAAAAAATTAACAATCCACCAAAAAAATGATTTCTTGATTGCACATAACTGAGTTCTATCAATTTTCCTAAGCCAAAACTCATTCCAATAGTAGATATAGTTACCATGAAACCTCCCCAAAACAATATATTTTTATTTTCTCCAAAATTATTTATAAGGTAATCAGATATTTTTTTTATGTAAAATCCAATTACTTGAACAGGATGGATTAAGAATCTAGGATCGCCGGTTAATAAATCAAAACCTATCGATCCAAGAAATATTAAAAATAAATTTATTTCAGCCAACTGAACATCGAGCGCAGACCTTTACCCACTTTCTCAATTTCATGTTTTGAGTTCTCTTCTCTTAATTTTGTCATTAAGGGTTTGTTTTTATCGCATTCTTCAACAAAATTCTTTGCGAAAGTTCCATCTTGAATATCCTTAAGAATTTTCTGCATTTCTTTCTTTGTATCACTATTGATAAGTCTTTTACCACTTACATAATCTCCATATTCTGCAGTATTTGAAATGGAATCTCTCATTTGAGATAAGCCTCCCTTCACCATTAAATCAACGATAAGTTTAACTTCATGTAAGCATTCGAAGTAAGCAAGTTCGGGCTGATATCCTGCCTCTACTAGAGTTTCGAAGCCTGATTTGACGAGTTCTGATAATCCCCCGCATAAAACTGCTTGTTCTCCAAATAAATCAGTTTCTGTTTCTTCTTTGAAGTTTGTTTCAAGAATCCCAGCTCTCGTTCCTCCAATCCCTTTAGCGTAAGCCATTGCCAATGATCTTGCACTTCCGGAAGAATCCTGCTCAACTGCAAACAGTGCGGGAACTCCTTGACCATTCTGATATTCCCAACGAACAGTATGTCCAGGCCCTTTTGGGGCAATCATTACAACATCCACAAAATTAGGAGGTTTGATAAGTCCGAATCTTATATTGAATCCATGAGCAAAACTTAGTATCTTCCCTTCTTTTAAGTTTGGTTCTATTTCCTTAAGGTAAACATCTTTCTGAAACTCATCGGGGAGGAGAATCATAATCCAGTCTGCTTTTTCGCAAGCTTCAGAAACACTAAAGACTTGTAGACCATCGCTAATCGCTTTGCTTTCAGACTTACTTCCTTTGTATAATCCTACAATTACATCCATACCGCTATCTTTAAGGTTTAGGGCATGTGCATGACCTTGTGAACCATACCCAATAATCGCTATTGTTTTATTATTTAAAAGACTTAAATCAGCATCTGTGTCGTAAAAGAGTTGGGTCATTAGTGGTAGCTTATTTGCATATGATCATTGTTATTTTAGACATTAAGGTGTAAATAAACCAAAAATTATTAATTTAAAAATTAAAATTCAAATAGTAATTTAGAAAATTTAAGACTGATTTGCTTCGCTTGGATGTGTAATTACTCTATCGATTAAGCCATATTTTTTTGCTTCTTCCGCACTTAAAAAATAATCTCTATCAGTATCCTTTTCAATTTTCTCAAATGATTGGCCTGTCATATCTGCCATAGACATATTTAACATATCTTTAATTCTTAAAATTTCCTTAGCTTCTATTTCAATATCGCTTGCTTGGCGTTGAGATGTCCCTCCTAAGGGTTGATGAATCATTATTCTGCTGTGGGGCAAAGCAACTCTTTTACCTTTTGTACCAGCTGCCAATAGGAACGCTCCCATGGAGGCTGCCAGGCCTACGCATATGGTTACTACATCACTTTTTACGTATTTAATAGTGTCATATATAGCCAAGCCAGCAGTTACTGATCCTCCAGGGCTATTTATATATAGATAGATAGGTTTGGAATTATCATCAGAATCTAGATAAAGCATTTGTGCAACAAGGCTATTAGCAATACCATCATTCACTTCTTGTCCAAGAAAAAGAATTCTTTCAACACCTAGTCTTGTATATATGTCGACCCATCTTTCGTATTGACTTCCTGGAAGTCTGTAAGGCACGCTTGGAGTTCCTATTGGCATGATTTTAAAAAAGTTTTGTGAGTGTTAAATTTTATTTGGTAGATCTTTTTGACTTGAGAGTATTCTATCTATAACTCCATAATCTAAGGCTTCTTGGGGGTTGAGATAGCTCATCCTGTCAGAGTCTTTTGAAAGTTCTTCGATGGTCTTTCCAGTATTACGAGATAAAATCTCCAGCATTGATTTTTTATTTTTCAAAACTTCTTCAGCTCTTATTTGGATATCGGTTGCTTGGCCTCTTGCTCCGCTTATAGGTTGATGTAAAACAATGGAAGCATGTGGGAGAGCGGCTCTTTGACCCTTAGTGCCAGATGAAAGAATCACTGCAGCGGTCCCCATTGCTTGTCCGATACATATCGTGTGTACTGGAGGCTTTATGTAACTTATGGTATCGCAGATAGCGAAAGCTTCTGTTTCAAAACCAACTGCGTCACCAGTGTACCAGCTTGTACCAGTTGAATTAATATAGAAATAGATTGGTTTTTCTGGATCTTCAAACTCTAAATAAAGAAGTTGAGCAATGATTAGCTCAGTAACATCCATTCCTAGTTGTCTTTTCGCATCATCATCTGAAAATAATGGTAAACCAAGGTAAACAATTCGCTCTTTTAGTAAAAGAGAGGGGAGATCAGGAGGTGGGGTCCTCATAACGGTGTTTTCGCCGTAATAAGGAGCAGATACAGTCATTTGTATCACAAAATTAAGATTGAACTGATTCTAGCTAGATTTAGCCCTGTGTCGCTGGTGATTTAAAAGATTTGTTTGACTCAGGATTATTTATTAATTTTCCAAAGACCATTCTTCCAGTAGGAGTTTGTAATGCTCCTGTGATGACAATATCTAATCGGCTTCCTACAAAATTCTTTGCCTCATCAATAACAACCATTGTGCCGTCATCTAAATATCCAATACCTTGCATTTTTTCTTTGCCTTCTCTCACGATTTTTATATTTAGTGACTCTCCTGGTTGCACTTCTGGCCTTAAAGCAATTACCAAATCACTCAAATTCATAACTTTTAATTCTTTAACTTCAGCGATCTGAGAAAGATTATAATCAGCTGTAATTAAAGTTCCTGTCATATCCTCTGTAATTTTAAGGAGTTTTTCATCTACCCCATTACCTTCATACTTTGTTGGGTTTATTACAAGTCTTCTCCCATATAAATCTCTTAATTCTTTTAATAACTTAAGACCTCTTCTGCCTTTCGACCTTTTTTCATTACTGCTTGAGTCAGCTAAAGTTTGTAATTCATCAATTACACTTTGAGCAACAATTAATTGCCCTTCCAGTAAGCCGCAACTTAATAGGCCATTAATTCTTCCATCAATAATTACGCTAGTATCTAGAATTTTTGGACTTGCAGCAGGTAGGATTCCTTCATTGACTAGATATGCATCAG
Organism: uncultured Prochlorococcus sp.; assembly: GCA_902558895.1. Classification (GTDB taxonomy): domain Bacteria; phylum Cyanobacteriota; class Cyanobacteriia; order PCC-6307; family Cyanobiaceae; genus Prochlorococcus_A. The sequence goes on along the minus strand of CACEFS010000013.1, from coordinate 32,870 downwards.
TGTTATTTGGATTGAATAATCTTAATAATGTCCTTCCATGGGTGTCTGCCAACTTATAGCCAAGCACACCAAAGAAAATGTTGCTTAATATAGCTGATAAAGGTTTTGCGAAAAAAACCTCCCTGGGGAAGGGAATTAATAGTATTGGAGCAAGTAGAAGATTCGCAACAAGTAATCCTAAAATTAGTCCAACCGACCTACTTATTAGTAAGTCCGTAGGCATTGTTCTTATTTGATCAAGAAAAGTCTTTCTAAGTTGAAGGAATACAAAACCTGCTGCTAAACCTATAAAAAAACCAATTATTGCAAAAACAATTCTAAAACCTTCTACATTAGATATCTGTTTGAGTATGTCTACTGGCAATAAATCAACACCAAGCCATCCCGAAGCAGCCCCAGACAATACAAATAAAATTAATACTAAGATATCTGTCATATCTATAATCTACTAGGATTTATTAATTGAGTAAATAAGGATTTTATTTTTTTCGATCCTCAATACTTTTTATGGAGCTTAAAAATGAACTTAGATTATGAATAAGTTTCCAAGAAGTGCTTATGTGCACATTCCTTTTTGCCACAGAAGGTGTTTTTATTGTGATTTTGCAGTTATTCCACTAGGAAACAAAGTTGAAACTTTAAAAGGTTATGGAAGCAAAACTGTTCAAGAGTATTTGCAATTTTTATATAAAGAAATATTGTCAATTAAGCATAAATCACCTCTATCGACAATTTATATAGGAGGTGGTACACCATCAATTTTAGATCCTACCCAAATCAAAGAATTAATTGATCTTTTTAAAGCAAATTATGGAATTGACTATGGTGCTGAAATTACTATGGAGGTTGATCCAGCTAGTTTTACTCAAGATGATCTTTTTGGATTCATAAATGCTGGGATAAACAGATTTAGTCTCGGAGTACAAAGTTTTAATAATGAAATACTCCAAAAGTCGGGTAGGCGTCACTTGAGAGAGGATGCAGAAAAATCTTGTTTATGGTTGAAGAAAGAATATGATTCTGGGTTAATAAAAAGCTGGAGTTTAGATCTAATTCAAAACTTGCCACTTAGTGGATTTAAAGAATGGCAAGATGACTTAAAAAATGCAATAAAGTTTTCACCACCGCATCTATCTATTTACGATTTAAATATTGAAAATGGCACTGTTTTTAAAAAATTATTTAATTTAGGAAAATTAAAACTACCAAGTGATGAAGAAGCTTTTAGAAATAGTCAATCAACCCATTTAATTTTAAAAAGCACAGGGTATTCAAGATATGAAATCTCAAACTATTGCCTTCCGCGACATCAATCTAGACATAATAGAGTCTATTGGAGTGGTTTAGGCTGGTGGAGTTTTGGTCAAGGTTCCACTAGTTCACCTTGGGGGGAAAAGTTAACTAGACCAAGAGTAAGTAAAGAATATAAAGAATGGGTAATTAGACAATACGAATTTAATTTAGATTCAGCCCTTACTAATAATGAGTTTGTCTACAAAGAACTTGATGAGAAAATAATGTTGGGATTAAGACTCAAAGAGGGTGTAGATATTGAAGAATTGTTTAAAGAACAAAACTGGAAAAATAAAAAACTTGAAAGCAACTTAAGTAAATTGCTAGAGGAATGGGAAAGATTTCTTGAAAGTGGACTCTTAGTAAGAAAGGGAAATAGATTCTTTTTAAGTGAGCCTTATGGAATGGAACTAAGTAATCAAGTTCTTGTTTCTATGTTTAAGTGGTGGGATAGTGTTAATTAAGTCTTTCAGCTTCTACCCATTCTTTTAATTTATCCTTAAATAATTTCTTTCCTTGGATAATTGGTTGGCAAAATGGGGGTTGATTATCATTGAGGCCTAACAAATCCGCAGTAACTCTTACTTGCCCATCGCAATAATTACCTGCACCGATACCTATTATGGGAATCGTTAAAGAATTTTGTATTTCTTTAGCAAGAAAATCAGGAATATGTTCAAGAACTATTGAAAAACATCCTAATTCTTCAAGAATTGAAGCCTCTTTTTTGATTTTTTCTTGGCTTGCTAAGCTTTCTCCTTGTTTTTTTAATCCAATATTTAGATAGCTTTGTGGTGTAAGACCTATATGACCCATAACAGGGATTCCCATTCTTATTAATCTAGAAATAACTTTTTGTATTTCTGGTTCAGCTCCTTCTACTTTTACAGCTTTTGCATAAGTGCTCTGAACGATTTTCCCTGCATACTCAACAGCTTTATCCTCACCACATTGGTAAGTCAGAAAAGGCATATCTGAAACGACTAAAGGTTGTTCCTCAATTTTCTTCTTAAATCCTCTTGAAACAGCATTAGTATGATAAATTATGTTTTCTAAAGTTAATGGCAATGTTGATTTGTATCCTAAGCAGACCATTGCTAATGAATCTCCTACTAGTACAAGATCAACATTTGCTTGTTCTGCAATAGATCCTGATATAGAGTCCCATGCGGTAAGTGCAATGATTTTACGAGATTGTTTTTTATAATTAACTAGGTCTGAAGGTAACATAACAAATTTATGTATCTTTTTTAATCAAGAATTGCTAATATGGTTTTTGACTCGGCCTTTCGCGGTTTTAACGCCTAAATCTGGTCAGGACCGGAAGGTAGCAGCCACAAGGGATGCTTGAGGCAGGCGAGATAACCGAGTCACTCTATTTTACCTTTTAACCTATATCTTTTTTACTTTGTCTTAATCTCAAAAACTCAGGAATACTGGCTCCTGTTTCCTTATTATCGTAATAATTATATAAAGGTTGATTAGATAATCTGTTTTTTATTCTTTGCTGGTTTAATGGTTGAGTTGTTTCAAATCCTGTAGCAATTACAGTAACTTGTATCTCCCCTTCCATTGCCTCATCGACCACTGCACCGACAATAATATTTGCTTCTTGATCAACAACATCATAAATAATTTCAGATGCGGAGGTCATGTCTTCTAAAGTCATATCTTTGCCACCAGTAATGTTTATAACGCAACCTTTAGCCCCATCAATTCTTGCTGCTTCTAATAAAGGACTATTCATTGCTGCCTGCGCTGCTTCTAAAGCTCTCGATCTTCCTGAACCTATACCTATTCCGAGAAGAGCAGTGCCAGCTTCTGTCATAACTGATCTTACGTCTGCAAAATCAACATTAACTAATCCTGGACAAGTAATAATGTCACTAATGCCTTTGACTCCCATCCTTAGAACATCATCAGCATTCCTAAATGCTTCTTGAAGGGGAGCTCCTGCTATTACGTCTTTTAATCGGTCATTTGGAATAACTATAAGAGTATCAACGTTTTCAGCTAGTCTTGCGATCCCCTCCTCTGCTTGACGCATTCTTCTTTTTCCTTCAAAAGAAAATGGTTTGGTTACTATACCTACTGTTAATGCCCCACTTTGTTTGGCTACTTCTGCAACAACGGGAGCAGCGCCTGTACCAGTACCTCCACCCATTCCAGCGGCTATAAAAACTAGATCAGATCCTTCTAAAGCTTGTTGAAGCTCTTCTTTGGATTCTTCGGCTGCTTTTTGCCCAATACTTGGATTCCCACCTGCACCTAAACCTCTAGTGAGGTTTTGTCCTAGTTGAACTCTACTTTCTGCAGAAGATTGTAGTAGGGCTTGTGCATCGGTGTTGAGTACTCTAAATGAAACACCTTCTAAATCACTATTTATCATTCTATTGACTGCATTACTGCCACCACCACCTACGCCAATAACTTCTATTTTGGCGTTTTGGCTGGGAAGGATTTCTCTCGATTGATCAAAGTTTGGATTGTTACCGAAGCTCATCTCTTAATAAGAATCTATTACTAGTATTGGGTGCATTATGAACTTACTGCGCCCATATGTAGGAATTTGTTGAAGAAAATCCTAAAAATATTTATTTATTAAATATTTTGTTTTGAATGCAAAACCCATATCAACACTACAATAATTAAAAAAAATTACTCAAAATCCTTTTTTAAATATTAGGGTTTGAACACTTTTATTTTTGGTTTATCTGGATTAGTAAGATCGATATTATCTATTTTTTTTGAAAAGTTATTTTTCTTAAGTTCATTTTTTAGATTATTGATTATTTGTATTTGATATTTGATTAAATTTGGTTTAGATCCTAAGAATATTATTTTTAAATCTTTTTCCTCAACTGTTAGAAACCCATCGGATGAAAAAGTTATTTTAACTATCTCTAATTCATATTTATCTAGAGCAATAAAAATTTCAGATAATATTTTTTTAAATTTTTCTTTCCATCCAAAGACTTGTATGATTAATTTGTTTAAATTTTTTTTGTCCGCATTCTGTGTATTGATAAAAATCCCATCTTTATCAATAAAGCCTGATATTTTTTCTTCGTTTAATATTCTTTCCCCGTAAGCTATTGGAATTCTTGTATTAATGTAAACTTTCAAACCAAACGGAAATAATTCTCTGTTTACAGAAACATTCTTGAGAGAAAAATTTTGCTTCAACTCTTTCTCTATCAAATTAGTATTAACAAAAATTAATCGGGTTGGGAATTTTAAAGATGAATTATTTACCAAATCATTTTGAGAAAATAATTCACTACCAGAAATCCTAATGTCCTGAATATCAATTTTTTTTAGAGTTTTTATGCTTAATAAGGTTGTAAAAAATAAAAATGAAATCAGAAAAAAAGATTCTATTTTTGATTTCCTTTGGTTTTCACAAATCACATCGAGCTTTTTCCATCAATTGGTCCATCCATTCTCTTGCTTGTTCTGCATCTGAAAATGGTACATCCATCTCTTTTCCATCACCTACTAATCTCAACCTGCACTTACCTTGAGATTCACTCGTTAGAGGAGCTTCTCCTGAAGTTAGTGCCATTAATTCAACTAATTCTAGTTTCTTAATTATAAAACTATCTTTTTCTTCAAATTTACCAGCTTCAAATGCGCTCCATTTTAATTCCCCATTTTTTAAGGAAGCTGCACCTGAACTATCTAATTTACACAGTTCAGAATCACTTGCCCAACTTCTAAAAAGATTTTGCCTTCTTCTTTCTAACCATCCCAGTGCAGTTAATAAAATGAATATTATAAGTAACGGTAACCAAAGAAGTCCATGCAACATTTGATTTAAATTATAAATCTAGAGATATATCTACCAGTTTAGCCACAAGTTGTTCGATTTTTAAACCTGAATATTCCCAAAGCATAGGAAACATGCTGTTTTTTGTAAAACCAGGAATTGTATTTATTTCATTTAATAAAATTTTATTTGAAGATTTTTCTAAAAAGAAATCTACTCTAGCAAAACCAAAAATATTTAGTATTCTACAACTTTTAATAGCAATTTCTTTAATTTCTTCTGTGATTTTAGAATCTATTTCTGCTGGAATAATTATTTTATTATTTGAGTTATATTTTGAATCGTAATCATACCAATCACTTTCGTACTTTACTTCACCTATCTCAGAGGTTAACAGCTTTGAATTGCCAATTATTCCGCATTCAATCTCCCTTACCTCTAAACCTTCCTCTATTAAGATTCTTGAATCTATTCTCCTAGCCTTTTCTAATGCTTGTAATATTTCTGATTCATTTATGACTTTGGAGATGCCAAGAGATGATCCAGAGTTCGAAGGTTTAACAAAAACAGGAAAATTTAATTTTTTTAAAATTTTATTAATTATTTTATTTTTTACTTCCTTATCGTCGAGATCTTCGTTTTGAAAAACTAGATAATTAACTTGTGGAAGTTGAAGATTTGAGAAAATTGTTTTCATCAATATTTTATCCATTCCAAGTGCAGAGCCTATAATTCCACATCCGACTAAAGGTTTCTTTGTAAATCTCAGTAAGCCATGAATTGATCCGTCTTCACCATTAAATCCATGTAAAAGGGGAAACCAAACATCAACATTTTGAAATTCAATTCCTTCAAGGAAGTTAATTTTTTTTTCATTTAAAATTCCTTGTTTTTTTTTCTTACTGTTTTCAATTTCATCAATTAGGATTTTTTCTGAACTATCACTATCATGCCAATCTCCATATTTGTTTATGTAAAAGGCTTTAACTGTAAAGCGTTCTTTGTTTATTTCTGAATTAAATGCTTGATAAACTGTTTTCGCAGATGATATAGATACTTCATGTTCATTGGAATTCCCGCCAAATATTAAGCCAATACATTTTTTCTTACCCCCGATCATTTAGAAAAAAATCATAAATAAAGTTCGCCTGTTAGAGAAAAAGGTCTAGCTTCATTTATTTTGACATCTATCTCATCTCCCAATGAAAAATTAAAGTTAATGTTTTTGGGAATCTCTACAAAAGTTAATCTATTTGTTCTAGTTCTACCCATAATTTGCGAGGAATTTTTTGGATTTGAACCTTCAATTAAAACGCTTTCGATATTTTTGATATATCTTTGATTTCTACTCCTTGCAGTTTTCTCTACCAGATCATTAATTTCCTGCAATCTAGCTTTTTTTACCTCTTCCGAAAGTTGATTCGACCAAGCTGCTGCAGGCGTGTTTGGTCTTGGAGAATACGCTGCCGTATTTACTTGATCAAAACCAATTTCTGATATTAGCTTTAATGTATCTTGATATTGTTGTTCGGTTTCTCCTGGGAAAGCAACTATTGCGTCGGCAGTGATTGAGGCCTCTGGCATTAATGACCTTATATTCTCGATAATATTTTTATACTTTTTAATAGAATATCCTCTTGACATTTGTTTTAAGATTTCATCATTTCCACTTTGGAAGGGAATATGGAAATGTTCACAGACTTTATCAAGTTCATAACAAGCTTGAATCAACCTTTTTGAAAAATATCTTGGATGACTAGTAGCAAATCTTATTCTGCGAATTCCTTTAACATCATGAATATAATATAGAAGATCAGTAAGTGTATTTTCTTTTCTTCCCTCTTTTGTAGTTCCTGGAAGGTCTCTACCATAAGCATCAATGTTCTGACCCAAAAGAGTAATTTCTTTAAAATTATCATCAGCTAATTTTTGGATCTCACTTTTTATCGCATTTGGATATCTTGATTGCTCTTTCCCTCTGACAGAGGGGACTACACAATATGAACATCTTTCATTACATCCATAAATGATATTCACCCAGCCACAAATAGAGCTTTCTCTTCTAGCACTTGTTATGTCTTCAGAAATGAAGGTTTCTTCTGTGGCGGCCACTTGATTTCCTAAATCAACTTTCCCTAGAAGATTCTCAAGATTGTTTACGTGTTGGGGTCCCATAACCAGATCAAGTTCTGGGACTCTTCTTAATAAGGACTCTCCCTCTTGCTGCGCAAGGCAACCTGCAACAACAAGTTTTAAGTTAGGTGTTTTGTGCTTTCTTTTTGCTTGTCTTCCTAGAAAGCTATAAACTTTTTGCTCCGCATTATCTCTGATCGTGCATGTATTGTACAAGACTAAATCGGCATTTAATTCATTATCTGCTCTGGAATATCCCATCTTCTCTAATGTTCCAGCCATTCTCTCAGAATCAGCTTTGTTCATTTGGCATCCAAATGTGGTTATCCAATAACTGCCAGTAGTTGAATTCTTTTGAGATTTTTTTTCGTCTGATTTTGCTCTTGTTAGCACTTTGCTAGGAATTTTTAAAGATTCTTTAATTCAAAATTACAAGTTAAATAATTTTGCTGCAATATTTTTGAGGGCGAGCGAGGGGATTCGAACCCCCGAATAGCGGCGCCACAAGCCGCTGCCTTAACCACTTGGCGACGCCCGCCTCACATTTATAAATTTAACAACTCGAGGGTAATTTTTCATAGTTATTTTTATCTTTTAGCGAAATTTGAATTATTTTCTAATTCAATAAGGTTTTCTTATGATTTAAAATAAAAGAAAATTTAAAAATTTGAGTAATTCCGGCGCAGCTGAGGTTCTTATTCCCAGAAGCCTTTGTTCAATAGAAAATATAGATAACCTCATTATCGATGTAGAGGATTTATGTTCAGTTTCCATTTATTGGGAGGATGGATTTGTCTCTGAGTTAAAGCCTTTAAAAAATAAAGTTTCAAAACCAAAAAATATTTTATTCCCAAGATTTGTTGAAACGCATTCGCATTTTGATAAATCTTTTACATGGGCAGACTTTCCTAATCTGGAATCAAACTATGGAGGAGCATTATCAGTAAATCTTGAAGAACATAAAACTAGAACTACAGATAAGGTTCTTGAAAGAGTTGAGAAATCATTAAAACTCGCCATACAAAATGGATACCGAGCTATTAGAAGTCATATTGATACTTACAAAAGTCAATCTATTGATATTTGGATTGAACTTTTTAAATTACAAAAAAAATTTTCATCTGAGTTGACTTTACAATTCGTTGCGCTAGCTCCATTGGAATTCTGGGATACAACTAATGGAGAAGATTTGGCAAAAATATTATCCTCTAATGGAGGTATTTTAGGAGGTGTAATTGTTCCTCCTTTCAATAAAAAAGATACAAGCAAATTTCTCTCAAAGATGCTTCTTCTAGCTAGTAAATATAAATTAGAAATTGATTTTCATATAGACGAATCGACCATTGAGCCTGGAGCGGGAATAAAAGTTTTATTAGAGACAATCGAAAATTTAAAAATTAAAAGTATTCCAATTACTTGTAGTCATTTGAGTAGTCTTATTTCTCTAAGTCATAGAGAGATTTTAAATTTAGGAGAAAAAATGGCTGAGAAAAATATTAAAGTTATTGCTTTACCCCTAACAAATTTTTGGCTGCTCAATCGAAGTAATAAAACTACTTCATTAAAAAGACCAGTTGCTCCAATAAAGCAATTACAAAAATCAAACGTGGATGTATCTCTAGGTAGTGATAACGTTCAAGATCCCTGGTACCCATTTGGTAATTTTGATCCTTTTTATATGTTGTCTTGCTCTATACCTATGCTTCAACTAAATCCTTGGGAGAGAATGACTCTATCTTCTATTTTTTTTGCTCCAAGCAGATTATTAAAGTTAAAATGGGATGGTTTAATTAAAAAGGGTTGCCCTGCTGATTTTGTGATTTTAGATGCACAAAGATGGGCAGATGTTTTTTCGAGTTCATTAAAGAGAAAAGTGTTTATAAAAGGCGATTTATATTGCTAATCGGCTAATTTATATAAAACAATAAGAATTAAATTAATGACATCAAATACTCTTAAATTTATAGACAAATTTAGGGAAGTTAAAAACTTAGAGATAATTGAAAGCCAATCTGACATAAAAAGGCTTTCAAAAGATTTTTATAACTACTCTCCAATCCTTACTGAAAAATTAGACGAATGTATTGCTGATTTGGTGGTAAGACCTAGTGATCACAAAGCGGTAAAGGAAGTAGCAGAAATTTGTTGGGAATTTTCTATCCCACTTACTTTGAGGGGTTCAGGTACAGGTAATTATGGACAAGCTGTCCCATTGTTTAAAGGAGTTGTAATGCAGATGAGTCACTTTAATAAGTTAGAAGAATTTGATCCAGATACAGGTTTTGTAAAAGTACAGTCTGGCTGTGTGATGGGAGATTTGAATAAACAATTAGAGAAATATGGGAGGGAATTGAGGTTGCTTCCTAGTACTTGGAGAACTGCAACAATTGGAGGTTTTATTGCAGGTGGATCAGGAGGTATTGGTTCAATTAGGTGGGGATTTTTAAGAGATCCAGGAAATCTTATTGGTTTAGAGGCAGTAACGATTAATGAAAAACCTGAATTATTAAAATTTGATGCTGAAGAATCCGAACCTCTAAATCATGCTTATGGGACTAATGGAATAATTACTTCTTTACTACTTGCGACTGATATCAAACGTAAGTGGAATTCAATAGTTATCGACTGTATTGAATTTGAAAAAACAATAGAAATATTAAAAACTCTCACCAGCGCAGCAATTGATCTGAAACTAGGAGCAATTCTTGAAGATGAAATTGTAGATCAAATGCCAAAATGGCTTAAAAGTAATGATAGAAGTCACAAGATATTAATTCAATCTACTTTTGGAGGAACAAAAACGATCGAGTTGATTTGTAAAAAATTCAAAGTTGAATTTACCCTCCTTGGGGAAGAAGAAAAACTCGTTAATGGAATTTCTGAAGTCGTATGGAATCATACAACTCTTCATATGAGGTCTAAGGATAAAAATTGGACTTATTTACAGATGCTTTTGCCACTTAATAATGAACTAGAATTGATAATTTTTCTGAGAAAAAAATGGGGTAGAAAAGTTCTTTGGCATTTAGAGGCAGTTTCTCAACAAGGATCACCGCGATTAGCGGCTTTACCTGTATTAAGGTGGAATGGTATAGATGAATTAAATGAAATAATGGAAGATTGTAAGAAACTTGGGGCGTTTATTTTTAATCCCCATGTTTTAACCGTCGAAGGCGGGGGCCTAGGAGTGGTTGACGCAGATCAAGTAAAAGCGAAATTAAAATTTGATCCTAAAGGGCTATTAAATCCTGGAAAATTAGAAGGTTGGGAAGTAAAAGAACAATTTAATATTTAACATTTCTGTTTATTTGCAAATTTAAAAAATTCAGCAACTAAAAAAATAGACCCCGTTAGGACTGGACGATTAGGTGGCCATTTTTCTAGAGAAAACAAATAATCAATGGCAAGTTCAAATGTTTTAAATTCAATTGTTTTTTGAAGGTCAATTTCTTTAATCTGAGAAAGATCTTTTAATTGCCAACTAGGTTGGTTTGGCACTGGCACAAGTAATAAGTGATCATTTTTCTTTAGAAGCGTTTTTAATATTGCGTAAAAATCTTTTTGTTTTTGGACACCTAAAATCCAATAAATTCCTTTATCTTCATTCTCCCAATTACTTCGCTCATGAGAGAGTGCTTTTGCAGCAGGATAATTATGCGCACAATCTACAAGAATTTCTTTGTTCAAAAAATTTATTATTTCTAGCCTTCCCTGCCAAGATGTCTTTTTAAGACCTTCAGATATGTGTGTTCCATTTATATTAAATCCCAAATTATTCAACGCTTCAATTGCTCCTAAAGCTACTGAAGCATTTTGCTTTTGAAAAATTCCTTTTAATCCAAGCTCATAGCTGTTTGAAATTGAATCTTTCCAGATAATTTCTGCTCCAACCTCTTTAACTTTTTTGGTTATTAAATTTTCAACTTTACTATTTTGTTTGCATGAGATGACAATTGAGTTTTTTTCAATAACTGCTAATTTTTCTTCGGCAATTTTTTCAATAGTATCTCCAAGAAATTCTTTATGGTCTAAGCCAATATTCCCAATGGCAATTATTGGTCTAGATTCATGGGCTGTTGTCGCGTCTAATCGTCCCCCTAAGCCAGCTTCAAGAATGAGCAATTCAACTTTTTTATGGTCAAAGAAATTTAGTGCGCAGCAAATGATTTTTTCAAAAGGAGTTAATTCAAATGTTGAAAATTTCTCTTCTACTGATCTGTAGATTTTTTCAAAATCAGTCTTATTAATATTTTTTTTATTAACTCTAATCCTCTCGCATACGTCCAAAAGGTGGGGAGATGTCGTTACGCCAAAATTCCTTTTAGCTTCAAAAAGTATATTTTCTAAATATGCCGCGATTGATCCTTTTCCATTGGTTCCAATAATTTGTATCGCAGGGATATTCTCGCAAGGATTACCAAGTTCTTGAAGTGCTTTTTTAATTCTTGATAAATCTAACTTGATATTATCCCTTTCATATTTGGGCGATAATTCAAAAAATTTTAAATTTGCATTTTTCAAAATTTAAATTGCTATAACTCTTCAAAAATTGAATTTAGCTTATTCAAAAGAATATTAATTTCTCTTCGAGATATAACTAATGGTGGGACAATCCTTACAACATTTCCTCCTGCAGGAACTACAAGTAATCCTTTATCAAAAGCTTTTAACGTAATTTTTTTTGCATCAGCATAATCATCATTTATCACAAGACCTTGTATTAGACCTAAACCTCTTTTCCCGCTAATAATATTTGGAAATTTTTTTGACAATTCTTCAAACCCAGCACTTAATTGTTCCCCTCTTAGATAAACATTATTGATAATATTTCTTTTGTTGATTTCTTCTAATACAGTTAGGGCGGCTTTACAGGCGAATGGGTTCCCCCCAAAAGTGCTTGCATGATCTCCTGGAGAAAAAATGTTGGCTTTTTCTTTTACTAGTAATGCTCCAATTGCATGACCTCCTCCTAATCCTTTTGCAAGGGTGAATCCATCAGGTTCAATTCCTAAATTCTCATAACCCCACATTTTCCCAGTTCGACCTACTCCACTTTGAACCTCATCTAAAATGAGAAGAGAACTATATTTATCACAAATTTCTCTCAGGCTTTTAAAAAATATTTTACTTCCAGGAATTACACCGCCTTCTCCTTGGATTGGTTCAACTAAAACGCCGGAAATTTTTTGATCATTATTTTCACAATCTTCAAATAATTTTTTTACCGAATCAAAATTGTTAAATTTAAAAAATTTGAACCCTTGAATCATTGGTTCGAAACCTTTTTGATATTTGGGCTGTCCAGTGGCACTCAAGGCTGCAAACGTCCTTCCATGAAAGCTGGATTCTGCTGCGAGAATAATTGATTCTTTACCTTTATTTGTTGTATTACCATATTTTTTAATTAATTTAATTGCTGATTCATTTGCTTCCGCACCACTATTGCAAAAGAAGACGCTTTTAGCACAACTTATATTTGTTAAAGTTCTGCTTAATTGTTCTTGTTCTTCAATGTTATAAAGATTGGAAATGTGCTGAATCTTTTTTAGTTGAGTTGATAACCTTCTTCTTAAAACTCTGTCGCTATGTCCAAGACTACAAGTTGCTATGCCAGCTACTGCATCAAGATACTTTTTACCTGTTTTGTCCCATAACCAACAACCTTTTCCTTTTTTGAAAGATATATCGAATCGACTATAGGTATTCATCAAAGTGGGAGCGGTCGGACTTGAACCGACATACCCGAAGGTGCCGCATTTTGAGTGCGGTGCGTCTACCAATTCCACCACGCTCCCAAGGCTTTTGAAAAAATGAACTTTTTTATTATAACAAAAATCAACTTATTGACTATTGTTTTGGTCAAGGAACAGTTATCAAGATAACTTTTGTTAATAGTTAATCTTTTCGATAAAAACATAGAATTATTTATTGCATTTGCTGACAAGAAAAGAGGGGGAAGAAGATAATTTAAACATTACTGATACATTTTTGTGATTAAATGCGCTTAAAAGTCTTTTTTTAAAGGGGAATGCTTCATGATTAGTAATATTATGTTATATTTGATAAAAAAACAAATGTCTAAAACTCAAGCTAAAAAATTATCTTTTAAATTTGTCCCTTATCTTTTTATTGTAGTAACTATACTTACTACATTCGGATCTAATAGCGGAACTTGGGCATGAATGAATTCAAATTTAATGGTTTAAATAAAATTTGGTCTAATCGCTTTCTAGTTTTGTTTATATTATTTTTAGGTTGTATTTCATTAATTAATATTGCTTACGTTTGAACTAATTTTCTTAGCTTTAAAAATATATTTTGAAAAAGACTAAGCCGCTTCGAGTTTTGAAAGATTCTCAGATTTAGGTGAAATATTATACCCATTCTCTTCAAAGGTACTTTTACTGATTTCTCTAATTATTTTTACCCCTAAATTTTTTAGTTTTAATTCAAAATTTTCATAACCTCTATCTAAATGTTCCAATCCATAGATCTTACTACTTCCTTTTGCGATGATTCCTGCAATTATTAATGCAGCTGATGACCTTAAATCTGAGCCAACTAGTTTCATCCCATTAATTGTTTTAACACCTTTGATGTGAGCTACGTTTTTGTTTAGTTTTATACGGGCACCCATTTCATTAAGTAAATAAATATGATTCATTCTGTTTTCGAAAATTGTTTCAGTTATCTTTGATTCACCATTTGCAATTGTCATTAAAGCTGTAAATGGTGCCTGCAAATCAGTAGGAAAGCCTGGAAAAGGCGCTGTTTCAATATCTACTCCTTTAATCTCTTTACTCTTAATAGAAATCGAATTACCTTTAATAGTAATTTTACTCCCACTCTCTTGAAGCTTATTAGTAACAGCTTCAAGATGATGAGGGATTACTGGAGAAATTGTTATTGAAGAGGAAGTTGCAGCAGCAGCAATTAGAAAAGTTCCAGCTTCTATTCGGTCTGGAATTACTTTATGGGTGCATCCTCCAAGCTTATTAACACCATCAATAATAATTGTTTCTTTACCGGAGTCATAAATTTTTGCCCCCATTTTGTTAAGCATTTGGCATAAATCTTGAACTTCAGGCTCTCTAGCAGCATTTTCAATAGTAGTTCTTCCTTTGGCTAAAGTTGCTGCCATTATTAAAGTTTCAGTCGCTCCTACACTTGGACAATTTAATTTAATATGAGTGCCATGAAGTCTATTTTTGTTTCCCCTTGTTTTTGCCTTGACAATCCCCTTTTCAATAACAATTTCTGCTCCTAATGCGATTAGTCCATTAATGTGCTCGTCTATTGGCCTTAAACCAATATTGCATCCACCTGGTAACGGTACTTGAGCTTCTCCAAATTTAGTTAATAGTGCACCTATACAAAAGAAACTAGCTCTTAATCCTTTAACAAGTTCATATGGAAGTTCTTTAATCAAAATAATTGTTGGATCTATTTCTATTTGGTTGTTTTTACGAACTAAATTAACTCCTAAATTCATTAAGATATTCCCCATCATTTCAATATCAGTGAGATAAGGTACATTTTCAAGAATTATTTTTTCATTAGTTAGCAATGATGAGGCTAATAAAACTAAGGCGGAATTCTTCGCGCCACTTATTTTAACCATTCCATTTAACTTGCCTTGGCCAAGAACCTTTAAATTTTGCGATTTAAGATATGACTTCTTTTTGCTTCCGCAAATCATTAAGACTTAATTTATTAGACTCATCATGACAAACTAATAATATTAAGTCCACCCCTATGTAACGTCATGAATATTAATTAAAAGTGAAAATATATTTTTTGATTTCTTGGAAAATAAAAATTTAATAAATTATTGATCAAAATATTTATGTAATTAAAATATAGTTGATAACAAATTTTTCAAATTAATCATAGAAAATACTTTTTTAAAAATAACTAGTAAGAGCAATAATCTAGTTAAAAGATTTAGATCATTTAAAAGAGGATCATCTCTAAAAGATCAAGACTTTTTTTGCATAGAGGGTACACATCTCATTGAAGAATTGCTGAAGTCTGGAAAAAATCCTTCTAAAATTTTAGTTACCGAAAAATGGCTAAGAAAGAATCAAAATCTAAGCAAAAAATTTGATAAGTCATTAACAAATATTGTCTCAGAGGAAGTCTTGGCATCTGCGATTTCAACAATTAATCCAGATGGGATAGCAGCTTTAGTTGAGATTTCAGCAATACCTAATTATCAATTTAATAGAAAAGATGATTTTGTTCTTGTTCTCGACAGAGTTCAAGATCCTGGGAATATGGGTAATCTATTTAGAACCGCTTTAGCTGCGGGTGTTAAGGCAATTTTTTTAGCTGGAGGTGCGCATCCATTAGGCCAAAAGGTATTAAGAGCATCCTCAGGTGCAGTTTTTCATCTGCCATTTTTAAGATTTGATGGCATTGAAGAAGAAATATTAAATTCTTTACTTAAGTCTTTGTCTGAATTATCAAATGTAGGATTTAAGATTTTCTCTACTAGTAGCCATAATGAGAGTTCAAAAAAACCTTCAAAACCTTACTGGGAAGTTGATTGGTCTAGACGTACAGCATTAATTTTGGGTAATGAAGGCCAAGGTATTCATAAAAAAATTCAAGAAGCTTTTAATGAAACAATTACAATTCCGCATAGCGAGATTGTAGAATCATTGAATGTGGCTTGTGTTGCAGTTCCGTTATTACTAGAACGAAAAAGAGTCGCATACACCTCTAAATAAATAAATAAAAAGTGACTGATTCAAGTTTTGATTTTGATTTAATCGTAATAGGAGCAGGATATGGAGGTTTTGATGCCGCTAAACATGCTGCTGGTAAGGGACTGAAAGTCGCAATAGTAGAATCTTCTGATATGGGAGGTACTTGTGTCAACAAGGGTTGTGTTCCATCTAAAGCTCTTTTGGCTGCAAGTGGAAAAGTTAGAGAAATAGCTAATTATGAACATTTAGCTAAATTTGGTATACATGCTTCACCAGTAAGGTTCGAGAGATCAAAAATTGCAGATCATGCAAATAATTTAGTTTTAAATGTTAGAGAAAATTTAACAAAAACTCTTAAAAGAAGTGGAGTTGAAATTATTTTGGGCATTGGCAGAATTGAAGGAAATCAAAAAGTAGGTGTAAGAGATAAAAACGGAATTGATAAAATTTTTACATGTAAGAATATTGTTATTGCAACAGGCTCTTCTCCTTTTGTGCCCCGTGGAATAACTTTGGATAACAGGACCGTATTTACTAGCGATGATGCGGTTAAACTTGAGTGGCTTCCAAGATGGATAGCAATTATTGGAAGCGGATATATAGGTCTAGAATTTGCTGATGTTTATACCGCGCTTGGTTGTGAAGTTACCATGATCGAGGCTTTGGAGAATATTATGCCAACATTTGATCCAGACATCACTAAAATTGCTAAGAAGAACCTTATTCAAGCAAGAGATATAGACACAAAATCAAACGTCTTTGCGACAAAAATAACACCTGGATGCCCTGTAAAAATAGAACTGACTGATGCAAAATCTAAGGAAGTTGTAGAAACTTTAGAAGTTGACGCTGTACTAGTCGCAACTGGCAGAAGTCCTAATAGTAATAACTTAAATCTTGAGTCGGTTGGTATCGAAACAGTAAAAGGTTTCATTCCTGTAGATGATCAAATGAGAGTTAAGAATGGTGATGAAATAATACCTAACATTTGGGCTGTTGGAGATGTAACGGGCAAACTAATGCTTGCCCATACAGCTGCAGCGCAGGGTACTATTGCTGTTGATAATATTTGCGGTGATAATGTCGAAATTAATTATAAAAGTATCCCCGCAGCAACCTTTACTCACCCAGAGATAAGTTCAGTTGGTCTCTCTGAAGTTGAAGCTAAAGAGATATCTACAAAAGAAAATTTTAATTTGGGAGTTGTCAAAAGTTTCTTTAAGGCTAATTCAAAAGCATTGGCTGAATTGGAGAGTGATGGATTGCTAAAGTTGATTTTCAACAAAGATAATGGGAAAGTATTAGGTGCTCATATTTTTGGGTTACATGCTGCTGATTTAATTCAAGAAATTTCGAACGCTATTTCAAGGAACCAAGATGTAATTGAATTATCTAAAGAAGTTCATACTCATCCTACTCTTAGTGAAGTAGTTGAGGTCGCATATAAACAAGCGGCTTCTCAAATAAAATAATTTCTAAAATTAATGGAGATAAGACGCAGGCCACCAAATCCAACAGTAAGGGTAGAAAATTTAGAATATGCTGTCCCTCATAGAGAAGCACAAGCAAAAAATATTCTTGAAGAAATTGTATGGCACAAGGATATTGAAATTAAGAATTTTAAAAAAATAGTCTCTTTAGAAGATCTCATCAAAAAGATTGAAAAACTTCCTACTCCCAAAGATTTTTATAAAAATATTTTGGAGTCAAAAATAAAACCTGGAGTTATTGCTGAAATAAAAAAAGCTAGTCCGAGTAAAGGAGTTATTAGAAAAGATTTTAACCCTGAAAACATAGCAATTTGTTATGAAGGATTAGGTGCATCATGTATCTCAGTACTTACCGATAAAAGGTTTTTTCAAGGTAGTTATGAAATACTCGAAACTGTAAGGAGATCAACTACTCTCCCTCTACTCTGCAAAGATTTTATTATTTCTGCTTATCAAATTTATAAAGCAAGGGTATCTGGTGCTGATGCAATATTATTAATTGCTGCGATTTTGAGTGATGATGATTTAATTTATTTAAAGAAAATAGCTGATAATTTAAAGATGAGTGTTCTTGTTGAAGTCCATAATTCTCATGAATTAGAAAGGATTCTAAAGTTAAAATCTTTTAATTTGATTGGAATAAATAACAGGGACTTAAAGACTTTTAAAACGGATTTAAAAACATCAATAGAATTGATGCATACATATGCAGATATATTTTTAAAACAAAATATTATTCCGATAAGTGAATCTGGAATTAATTGTGCCGAAGATTTAGAATCACTTAGATCTATTGGAATCAAGGGAGTATTAATTGGTGAAACTTTTATGAGAGAAACTGATATTGAAGAATCGTTCAAGAAATTATTTAACTCAATTTAATATTGACTTCAAATCGTGCTATAAAATTGAATAAACAGAGTTGTACTGAATATATATGCAGGCTGTAATTTTAACAGGTATGGTCGCAGGATTTGTGCATGTAGTTAGTGGCGTTGATCATCTAATTGCAATGGCACCAGCAGCGATTAATAATCCCCAAAAAGCTCTTAAAAATAGCTTTTCATGGGGCTTGGGACATTCTTCGGGAGTCCTCTTGTTAGCTTTTCTCGCGATTTTTATTAAGGATATTACGCCATTAAACAAATTTTCTAGTATTGCCGAATTCCTAGTTGGAATTTCACTTCTAATTGTTGGAGTATTTGCTATAAAAAATTCTTTTCAATTCAGTATCCACTCGCATTCCCATAAGCATGAGAATGGGATTGCCCATCGTCACTTTCATTTGCATGTTAAGGAACAAAAAAATAATAATAAGCACTCACATGCTTTGACTGGTTTAGGCTTGCTACACGGTATAGCTGGAGGTTCACATTTTCTTGCAATTCTTCCTGCTTTAGCACTACCTTTAACAAGCGCTTGTTTATATTTGATTTCATATTTGATTGGTTCACTCATAAGTATGAATCTTTTTACTTGTTTAATATCTTTTACTACCTTTAGAGCAAGTCAAAAATTTATTAAAAGATTAATTGCTGTTGCAGGAGGGCTTTCTTTTTCTTTGGGATTATTTTGGATTCAAAGAAGTACTTCTGTTTTTTTGAATTAAAAAATTTTTTAATTTAGGAATAATTAATTTAGAGGTGACAATCCCAATTATTTTTTCGTTATTGATTAATCCAAATTTATTGCTATCTTCGCTAGATTCAATATTGTCGCCAATAACCTCAATGTTATTTAGATTTACTGAATTTATCCTTTTAATTAGATTTTTATTTTTAATTGGATGATTAAAAATAACTATTTGTTGATTTTTAAGTATTGATTTATTTTTTTTATATTTTTTAAAAAATACAAGATCTCCTTCTTTTAGGTAAGGAAACATCGATTCACCACTAATAATCGCGGTTTTTCTTAAACCTAAAAAAAATAAAATAAAATCAAAAAAACTTTTGAAGATAACTCTGATTAACTAGCTTTTACAAAAGCGTTTGATCTTCCTTTTGAAGCCCAGAAAATATTATGAATTTTTTCTACATAACTCATGAGTTCTTCAGCTTGGGCTAAGTCAATATTAACTTTGCATGCACTGCATAATTTGGCAGCCTTCCAAATGGTTTCATGTAAGTCTGGATAAGTTTCTAAGTGAACTGGTTTAAAGTAATCTGTCCACAAAATTAGAATCTCTTTCTTTGTTTCTTTTGCTTGCTCCTCTTTAACTGCAACATATCTAGAAAATGTATTACTGTATGAAGCCCACTCTGCTGAATCAGTGCTAGCAGGAGCTTCTAATGCAATAAGTTTTTTTGTCATTGATAAAACTGCTTCAGCTGCAACCCTCGTAGATGCTGGGTCGTAAACACCACAAGGACCATCGCAGTGAGCATGAACTGTCATTGGGGATTTTTTATCTAGAAAAGAATTGATGAATTTACTTAACATTTCAAAAAGTTGGTGTTGTATATATATTACTTGGAGATTAACTAAATTGAAAAGTCTTAGATATTTTTCTTACTTAATTTAATTGACTTTTAATAATTCAACTTCAAATATTAAAGTCGCATTAGCAGGTATTACATTTCCAGCTCCTCTTGATCCGTACCCAAGTTCTGGAGGTATTGTTAATTTTCTTTTGCCTCCAACTTTCATGCCTGCTACACCTTCGTCCCAACCTTTTATTACTCGTCCAGCACCCAAGGGAAAGCTGAATGGTGCTCTGCCGATACTGGTATCAAATTGTGTCCCATCTTCTAGTGTTCCTGTGTAATTTACAGTAACTGTTTGCCCAGCACTAGCTTCATCTCCTTCCCCGTTTACGATATCTGCGATAATTAAACCACTTTCTGTAGTCCTTGAATTGTTGTCTGATGATGTTTCTTCTGTCATAGCGAAAAGTATAGGATTTGGATCAGATGGGTCTAGTTCAAATAAATTATTGTTTGAGACATTTGATGATTTTGCAACAGGTGTTCTTTGAACTGACTGAGTTTCTGATTCAGCAGCATTAACAACTTGAGGAGAATTAAATTGACTGTAAAGAGTTAATGAAACACAAAAAACAAAAACTGCAAAACTGATAAAGACTTCTTTCACTTAAATTTTGAAAGTTACTAGGACTTAGTCTACAGAATGAAGGTACAATAAATGGGTGATTATAAATTTAATTTCGTAATTTTAGATTGTTAATCCCAAATCAAATTAAAATTCTAAGACAATATTTTTACCCTTGTTTAGGAGGGATTTTAGGAGGAATTTCAGTTTCAACTAATTTTTGGCTGATTTTTATGCCGATATCATTATTTATTTTATGGAAGGGAAGTGAAAGGAGAATAGCAAATTTTTGTTGGGGTTTTTTCTTTATCTTGATAAGTCATTCTTGGCTTTATGATCTTCATCCATTGACATGGCTTGGGTTTTCATGGCTTACAAGTTTAATAATCACCATTTTAATATTATCATTTTGCGCTTTTTTGGGTGGGATATTAGTTTATTTATGGGGTTTGTTAGTTAAAAACATTATCTGGAAAGAAGATGTTTTCAAAATGAAAATATTATCTTTAACAGTAAAAGTATTTTTTTTATCTTTGACTTGGGGTATTGGTGAAATGATACTTTCTCAAACACCTTTTTTTTGGATAGGTTTAGGAGAGAGTCTTATCCCAGGTGATATTTATCTTGCTGGTTTAGCAAGATGGATTGGTGCAAGTGGTTTGTGCGTATTACAAATATTGATTGGATTTTGGATTTTTTATATTCAAGGTAGATGGGAAAGAAAACTTTACTTTAAAAAAATATTTCTTTTAGGACTTTTGGTTTTTATTTTCTTACATTTATTTGGAGGTTTAACAACTCCAGTTAAAAGAAATTATGAATATCCAGTAGCTATTTGGCAAACTAATATACCAACAAGAGAAAAATTAAAAATAAATGATGAATTTATTGAAGAAAAGCTATCTATCGCTCAAAAGTATGCTTTATCCAACAAAGTGAAACTTCTTGTTGCTCCCGAAGGGACTTTAAATAGTAATTTTTATTTATCTAAAGGCTTTAAGGTTAAAACCTTGGCAGGAGGTTTCAGAAATTCTAATAATGAGTTAAGAAGTTCTTTACTCGGATTTAAAATTGGAGATAAATCTTTTACCTCATTTATAGATAAACATAGACTTGTTCCATTAGGTGAAAAAATACCTAAATTTCTAGATGGTTTTTCAAAAGGATTATCTGCTGTAGGAGGAATTCAACCTGGCTCTGATTCAAGATTGTTTGATCCTAAATTTACACAACCACTGGCAGTGGCTATTTGTTATGAAATTAGTGATGGATTGAAAATAAGAAAGGCCATTAATAGCGGTGCAAAACTAATAATAACTGCAGCAAATTTAGATCCCTATCCAACTAAGCTTTATAATCAATTCCTGTCCTTGGCAAGATTGAGAAGTATTGAAAATAAAAAAGATAATCTACTTGTATCAAACACTGGTCCATCGGGTTTAGTTAAAGATGATGGGAAAATAATTCAACTTCTAGATTTAAATTTGGAGCAAAATAAAGTAGTTTTCCCCAATTTTTCATCCGACAAGACCTTCTATACCAAATTTGGAGATAAACCTATTTTGTTATTGTTTATATTTTTTATGGGATTAAATTTCTTTTGGAAAATTAATTAATTAATCCGCCGCCTAATAAAATTTCTCCTTTATAAAAAACTGCAGCTTGTCCTGGTGTTACCGAACTTTGACTTTCTTCAAATATTAATTTAAATGTTTTAGTTGGATTATCTAAATTTTCCAAAGGAATTAAAGTTCCTTTTACTGGATGACTTCTATATCTGATTTGTGCTTCTACTTGTATCTCTTGCTTAGGTTCTTCTATTGAAACCCAGTTAACCTTAGTAATTATTGCTTCTTTATTAAAAAGATCACTTTTATTTGCTACATAAACTATGTTTTTTACCCTGTCTAAACTTTTTACATATAATGGTTCAGGCCAAGCGATGCCTAAACCTTTTCTTTGGCCTACTGTAAAGTGCTGAATACCATTGTGCATTCCTAGGACTTTCCCATTTACATGCACAATTTCTCCTTCATTAGGTTCAATGTGTTTGTCGATAAATCTCTGCATTGATCCATAATGCTCTACTAAACATAAATCTTGACTTTCTGGTTTTTGAGCAGTTCTAAGGCCTAATCTCAGGGCTTCCTTTCTTGTTTCTTCTTTTTTCATTTCACCAAGAGGAAATTCTAATCTGCTTAGTACTTCTTGTGAAAGAGAATAAAGAAAATAACTTTGGTCCTTCTTTTCGTCAGCACCTCTTAGAAGAAGGAAGTCCTTAAATACAAAGCTTTTGCAATCAAGTGTTTCAGTATAAGATGATTTTTTTATCCTTGCGTAATGTCCGGTCGCAATATAGGTAAAGTCTTTTTTGTTTAGTGCGTAATTAAGCATCTCTTCAAACTTCACATTCTTGTTGCACATAGAACATGGAAGTGGAGTGAATCCTTTCTCATAGCTTTCAGTAGTTTTTTTAATTACCTCTCTTTCGAAAATTTCTCTTGAGTCTATTATTTTATGGTTAATTCCCAAATCTTCACAAAGGCCAGCAGCATCTACTAATCCTTCAGAACAACAGGAGCCTTGTCCTTTCATTAGCCAAAGAGTTAGTCCTTCAACATTCCAGCCTCTTTCTAGAAGAAGAGCAGCTGAAAGGGAACTATCTACGCCACCAGAAAGACCTACAATAATATTTTTCTTCTTTTTAGTTTTATCATTAGAAGATAAAAAGTTCTCTAATTTTTTATCCTTTTGTGTCTTTAACATGGAAGTTTAAATTTTTGAACAGTACTTCAATTGCTTTGTACTAATTATGAACGAAATTGTATGGCCAACAATTGACTCTAAACATTTAATTGTTGATTCAAAGCAAATGTTGATATTAGAGAAAGAAATGTTTTTTGATGGAATGCCTCAAGAAGCATTGATGGAAAAAGCTGGTATTCAAATTAGTAGATGGCTCTTGAAAAGGAAACGTCTTCTAAAGTATGGAATAACTGTTTTTATAGGTCCTGGGCATAATGGTGGGGATGGTGCAGTAATAGCTAGAGAGCTTTTTTTGAAAGATTTTTTAGTAAAGGTATGGTGTCCATTCCCGATAAAAAAAACATTAACAAATAACCACCTTAATTATCTTACATCTATTGGCGTCACAAAATTAGTAGAGCCCCCTGATGCAAATGGTAAAGAACTTTGGATTGATGCTGTTTTTGGCAATAATCAAACTAGAAAAGTTGATAATAAATTAATTAAACTTTTTAATCAAAAATTTCATAACAAATATGGCAAGGTAATAAGTATTGATATTCCAACAGGATTATGTCCTGATAAAGGAGAGCCTTTTTTAGATAACGCAGTAAAGGCAGACCATACCTTGGTAATTGGTCTTAATAAGATTGGGTTGACGCAAGATTCTGCATTACCTTTTATTGGAGAATTGCACCATATAGATGTTGGGGTGCCTATGAGTAAACTTTCCAAAGTTGATAAAAAGATTTTTAAGGTTACTTACAAAGATTTAAAAAATATTGATTTACCTTCTTTACCAAGAAATTCCAACAAATATAAAAGAGGTAGAACATTATTAATAGCTGGAAGTGAAAAATATCCTGGTGCTGCATACTTAGCATTAAAAGGGGCGATATCAAGTGGAGCAGGCTATATCTCGGCTGTCCTGCCTGAGTTAGTTGCTGAATCTATTTGGCAAGTTGCTCCAGAAATAGTTTTAAAGGATACTATGCAATCTAATCAAAATGGAAATGCATCTTTATTTAGTGCATTAAAAAATATTGATTTAAATGCATTTGATTCAGTAGCTGTCGGCCCAGGAATAGGAATTGATAATGATGATTGGCAAAAAGCAAAAGACATTCTCACTGGTTTTGAAGGATTATTGATCTTGGATGCGGATGCACTCAATAGAATTTCAGAATCTAAATTATGTTCAAAATTCTTCTTAGAGAGAAGATTTAAGACATGGATAACACCTCATGGCAAAGAATTTTCGAGGTTATTCCCTAATATCAAATGCGAGACTAATGTTGAAAAAGCTCTTAATGCTGCGCAAGAATTTAACATAAGTGTTTTGTTAAAGGGAGCTAATAGCATAGTCGCTGACAATAAAAAGGCTTGGCAAATTTTTGGGACTGATTCACACACAGCTCGAGCTGGATTGGGTGATCTTTTATCTGGATTTATAGCTGGTAGTTCTGCGATTGATTTAACCTTTTGTAGAAACATAACAACAGATTTTTTTGCTAAATACGTACTTTTGCATTCATTTGCTGCATCAAAGTGCAAAAAAGGGTCAAATGCTTCTGCCATTGGTGACGAATTGTCAAAATTAATGCGAAATAAAAAAATGAGACAAATATCTTGAAAGAAACAATTAAAGAGAGTTATTTATAGTTTTAAACACATAAGTGTACAAATATAACTTGAAATCTGAAGCGCGTATTAAATATTTGGCTATTAATCAAAAAGTGTAGGAGAGTTTTAATACCTTAATGGGTTAAAAAAATGGTTTCATCTCTACCAACACAATCAGAACTACCTAAAAGGAGGGGTAATGATCCAATAAGTTGGTATTTGCAGAATATCGGTAGAGTCCCTTTATTAACTCCCGCCGAAGAGATTGAATTGGGGAATCAAGTTCAGAAAATGATGATTCTTACAGAAGATGGGCAATTAAATGAAAAGATTAATGAATTTACAACTCAGCAAAAAAGAACGATAAAAATTGGTCGAAGAGCTAAAGAAAGAATGATGAAAGCTAATTTAAGATTAGTTGTCAGTGTAGCAAAAAAATATCAAGGTAAAGGCTTAGAACTTCTTGATCTAGTACAAGAAGGTTCTCTTGGGTTGGAGAGAGCTGTTGAAAAATTTGATCCGACAAGGGGATATAAGTTTTCTACTTATGCTTTTTGGTGGATTAGACAGAGTATGACAAGAGCAATTGCCTGTCAATCAAGAACAATCCGTTTACCTGTTCATTTAAGTGAAAGGTTAGCTTCTATTAGAAAAGTTAGTAGAGATTTGGCTCATAAACTTGGTGCCATGCCAAGCAGAATTGAAATTGCAGAGGCGATGGAAATTGATGTAGAAGAATTGGATTCTGTTTTAAGACAAGCCTTATCTACAAGTAGTTTAGATGCTCCAGTAAATGGTGATGATGGCAGGAGCTTTTTAGGTGATTTGATTGCAGATGGTAATAATGAAGAACCTTTAGATCAAGTTGAACAAAAAATGCATCAAGAGCAACTTGGGAAGTGGTTAAGTCATTTAAGCGAGCAGGAACAACATGTTCTTAAATTAAGATTTGGACTTGATGCAAATGAGAGACATACGCTTGCTGAAATTGGAAGATTATTAGAAGTTTCAAGGGAAAGAGTAAGACAAGTTGAACTTAAGGCACTAAGGAAATTAAGAAATTTAACCAGAAAATTACCTAGTGGTATTTAATCTAATCTTCTGCCCAAATATATTTGGTTAATTCTTCTGAAGGAGGCTCGGGTGCTTCGATAGCATTTTTAACTGACTCCGATATCTCTACATCAATTTTCTTTTCAATAATTTTTAATTCTTCTTCCGTTGCGAATTTACCGTCAATAATTTCTTTGGCTAATTTCTTAATAGGATCTCTTTTCCCCCAAAACTCCTTCTCTTTTTCAGACCTTAATTCGTCTGGATCTGCAAGAGAATGCCCTCTATATCTATAAGTCAAACATTCTAAGAGTGTAGGACCTTCTCCTGCTCTAGCGCGTTCAATTGCTCTTTGTGCTGCTCCTCTAACTGCTAATACATCCATGCCATCAACTTCCTCGCCGTGCATACCAAAAGCAGAAGCTTTTCTCCAAATTTCAGGATTGCTAGTAGCTCTATCGTGAGCCATACCAATAGCCCATTTATTATTTTCAACAACAAAAATTATTGGTAATTTCCATAACTGAGCCATATTTAAACACTCAAAAAATTGCCCATTATTGCAAGTCCCATCCCCAAAGAATGCTGCAGTTACCGAATCACTATTAATATTACCAGCAACTTCCTTTTTGTATTTACTTGAAAAAGCTGACCCTAAGGCAACTGGAATTCCTTCACCAATAAAAGCATATCCTCCGAGTAAGTGATGTTCTCTTGAAAATAAGTGCATAGATCCACCTCGGCCTTTGCTACAACCAGTAGCTTTACCAAAAAGTTCACTCATTACTTCAAATGAGGGAACCCCCGCACTTAGTGCATGAACATGATCGCGATAGGTACTACAAAACCAATCATGTTTCTTTTTCATTGCGCCTATTACTCCAGTGCTTATTGCCTCTTGACCGTTATATAAATGAACGAAACCAAACATTTTTCCCCTGTAATACATTTCTGCACACTTATCTTCAAACCTACGCCCAAGCGTCATGTCCTCATAAAGAAATAATCCGGTTTCTCGATCTAATTCGGCTTTTTTTATGTCTTGAAGATTTGAGATTCTCTCTACGTGTGTTTCCAAGAAAATACCTTAACGAAGTTTTGATTTGTTAACATTCTAAGGTGTGAAGGGCGATTTTCATGATTTTTTTTAATAACTCTGTAAGACCTTGTGAAAAAAATTTTTAACTTGATAAAATTTGTCTAAGAATTTTCAATAGGATATTTGTTTGGAACTTCCTTTAGACCATTTTCGTTTAATTGGCGTAAGCCCCTCTGCGACTTCTGAGGAAATATTAAGGGCGTTTCAATTGCGGTTAGATAAAACACCCGATGAAGGTTTTACTTATGAAGTTTTAACCCAAAGATCTGAGTTGCTTCGCCTCACTGCCGATTTACTTACAGATCCAGAAAGCAGAAGAGAGTATGAAAATTTGCTACTAAATGGGAATTCTGGATTAGATTTTTACTCAAATAAAGAAGTGGCAGGACTAATACTTCTTTGGGAATCGGGCTCACCAAAAGAAGCTTTTAAAATCACGAGAAAAGCATTACATCCCCCACAAACTCCAGCTTTAGGAAGTAGTAGAGAAGCTGATTTAACATTATTGGCTGCTTTAACAGCTAGAGACTCTGCAATTCAAGAACAACAGCTTAGATCCTATTCTAACGCGGCAGACTTCTTACATGAAGGCATACAACTTCTACAAAGAATGGGAAAGCTTGTAAACATAAGAAAGGAACTTGAAGAAGACTTGGTTGCTTTGCTTCCTTACAGAATCCTAGATCTACTTAGTAGAGATCTAAATGATCATGAGTCTCATAAAAAAGGCTTAAATATGCTGGAAAATTTAATAATCAAAAGAGGTGGTTTGGAAGGTAATAATAAATCTGAATATAAAAATTATTTAAATCAGCAAGAGTTTGAAGCTTTTTTTCAACAAATTAAGCCATTTTTAACGGTTCAAGAACAGATTGATTTGTTTCTTGAATTACAAAAAAGAGGATCATTAGAAGCGGGATTTTTAGCTTTTCTATCCTTAACAGCTATTGGTTTCTCTAGAAGAAAGCCGGAAAAATTATTTGAAGCGAGAAGAATTTTAAAGAAACTAAATCTACCTGGTCTTGATTCAATGCCTCTAATTGGTTGCTTGGACTTGCTTTTGGCTGATGTTGACCAAGCCTCTGCAAGATTTTCAAGTAGTTCTGATGAAAATTTAAGAGATTGGCTTAATAATTATCCTGGAAATAAGTTAGAAGCAACATGTATTTTCTGTAAAAATTGGTTAGAGAATGATGTTTTAGTTGGGTATAGAGATATTGACTCAAAAAAGGTGGATTTAGATTCTTGGTTCGAAGATAGGGAAATTCAAGAATTTATTGAAAAATTAGAAAAGAAATCAAATAAAACTGCAATTAGATCAAATTTGCAGAACCAACAAATTCAAAAGGAATCATCTACTAAAACTACTGAAGATTTTGATAATACATCAAGCAATATTGATGAAAGAAGATTACCTTGGCCTGGCGGCATAAAAGAAGATTATGAAGAGATTCAGAACAAAGACAAAGTATTCAATCAGCAATTATTTAAGAAAAAACCAATAGAGTTTTATAATTTTTTAATTGAAAAAATTGCCGAATTAAAGTTTAGTTTTGGAGAATTCTTGAAGGATAAAAAGATTATTAATCAGTCACCTTATTTAATTTATATTTATGCTTTTTTGATCTTATTTGCATTTGGCATTGGGATTGGATTTTTAAGAAGTAATATAAAAAAATCAATTCAAGATGAGGATTTTGCTGAAAAACCCTTAATTGCAATAGATAATAATAAAAAGGTTACTGAGAAAAATATTATTCAAGAAATAAAAAAAAGCCCTCCAAATAAATCGAAGTCTTTTACCGAGAAATCTACTTCAATTATTCCCAATGAGCTCAAAGAACTTAATAAGGCCTCCCCGTCTTTGGAAGATATAAGAAATTTAATTAATGAATGGCTTATGAGTAAAAGTAATTACTTAGCTGGAAATAGTGAACTTAACATTTCAAAAATTGTTAGTAAAGGTTTGATTGCCCGAACAAAAGAAGAAAGACAGAAAGATATAAAAAAGGGAATTTATAAAGAAATTAATCCTCAAATACGTAAAATAGATTTGGAATCGCAAACTTCCTCTCGGATTGTTGTTTTAGTTGAATTAAATTATCTAGAGAGAATAGTAAAGAATTCTGGAGAATTTGTTAATGAAACATCTTTGACTCCTCTTAAAGTTAAATATATTTTGGGTTTTTCAAAGAAGTCATGGAAATTGATTGATTTTGTTAGTGGCTTGTAATTACAAACTTCAATATCATCTATAATAACTAAAATTACTTTTTAATAATGTTTGATGAACTCTCGTCACGCTTTGAAGATGCAGTAAAGGGTTTAAGAGGCCAAGCAAAAATTAGTGAAAATAATATCAATGACGCTTTAAAGGACGTAAAAAGGGCACTTCTTGAAGCAGATGTAAGTTTGTCTGTTGTCAAAGAGTTTATATCAGATGTCAAAGATAAAGCTATTGGAGAAGAAGTAGTTAGGGGTGTAAACCCAGGTCAAAAATTTATAGAAGTTGTAAATAAAGAATTGATTAATATTATGGGGATTGAAAATTCTCCATTAAACGAAAATGAAAATAGTCCCACAGTCATTTTAATGGCTGGACTTCAGGGAGCGGGTAAAACAACTGCAACAGGAAAATTAGGCCTTTATTTGAAGGAAAAAGATAAAAAAGTTCTTTTGGTTGCTGCAGATATTTATCGACCGGCAGCTGTAGAGCAGCTTAAAACATTGGGAAGTCAATATGACTTGGAAGTTTTTTCAGCTAAAGAAAAAAATAGCAAGCCAGAAGAGATAGCAAAGGATGCATTGAATTTTGCAAGTGAAAATGATTTTAATTCGATAATTATTGATACCGCAGGAAGATTGCAAATTGATGATTCCATGATGAGTGAAATGGTTCGAATAAAAGAAGTTTCTAATCCTGATGAAGTTTTGCTCGTTGTTGATTCAATGATTGGGCAAGAAGCTGCTGATTTAACAAAGTCATTTCATGAAAAAGTAGGAATCACAGGGGCGATATTAACTAAGTTGGATGGAGACTCAAGAGGAGGCGCTGCTTTATCAATAAGAAAAATAAGTGGTAAACCAATCAAATTTATCGGGGTAGGTGAAAAAATAGAGGCACTGCAACCATTTCATCCAGAGAGAATGGCTAGCAGAATTTTAGGCATGGGTGATGTATTGACACTTGTTGAAAAAGCCCAAAAAGAAGTAGAACTTGCTGATGCAGAAGCGATGCAAAAGAAACTTCAAGAAGCGACTTTTGATTTTAATGATTTTGTTAAACAAATGAGGTTAATTAAAAGGATGGGATCACTTGGTGGATTGATTAAATTGATCCCAGGGATGAATAAAATCGATGATGGGATGATAAAAGATGGAGAAGATCAACTTAAGAAAATAGAATCTATGATCTCATCAATGACTCTTGAGGAGAAACAGAAACCTGAGGTTCTTGCAGCTCAGCCCTCAAGAAGACAAAGAATCGCTCAGGGTAGTGGTTATGAAGCAAAAGATGTAGATAAAGTATTAGCTGATTTTCAGAGAATGAGAGGTTTTATGAAACAAATGTCGAACGGAGGTATGCCAGGAATGGGAGGTATGCCAGGAATGGGAGGTATGCCAGGAATGGGAGGTATGAGTGGTAATAAGCCAATGAAAAAACAAAAAAATAATAAAAAGAAAAAAGGTTTTGCCGATTTATAGTTTCTATATTTTTACCTTTAAATGATATTATTATTAAAAACGCATTAATTTAAGATGATTAAGTTGCGCCTTAAGCGCTTTGGAAAGAAAAAAGAGGCAAGTTTCAGAATTGTTGCATGCAATAGTACTTCCAGAAGAGATGGCAGACCTTTACAAGAACTAGGTTTTTATAATCCAAGAACTAAGGAAACCCGTCTTGACACAGAAGCTTTAAGAACAAGACTTACTCAGGGTGCTCAGCCAACTGATGTTGTGAGAACTTTATTAGAAAAGGGAGGGTTATTAGAAAAAAAAGAAAGACCCTCTATCGCAATTGGTAAAGCAAAGTTAGAGAAGGAAAAATTAGCTAAGGCTAAAACTAAAGACGAAGAAAATGATAGTAGTAAAGCTGAAAGCTAGTGATTTGATAAATTTTTATTCTTATTCAATAACTAGATGAAGGAAGTTTCCAAAACTGGTCACTTCAAAATAGATTTGCCAAGCTCTGATGCCGCTACAGCATTATCTGGACCTGGTAATTCATTCTTAAAAAAATTTGAGTCCTTAACAGGAGTTTCTTTAACTATAAGAGGCTTACAACTTGAGATGAACGGCGTTGTATCTAAAATTGAGAGAGCCTCAGCATTAGTAGAACTAACAAGACCAATTTGGGAACAAGGCTTAGAAGTCCCAGAGGTAGATCTTAAAGCGGCTTTAAGTTCTTTAAATATGGGCGAATCGTCTTCGCATGCTGAACTTGGAAAAAAAATTCTTGCGCGTTCAAAACAGGGAAGATTTTTAAGACCAAGAACTATAAGGCAAAAAGAATATGTTGAATCAATTGAAAACTTTGATCTTACGTTCGCAATTGGTCCGGCTGGAACTGGCAAGACATTTTTAGCAACTGTTTGCGCGGCAAGGCTATTGAACGAGAAAAAAATTGAAAAAATTGTTTTAACTAGACCAGCTGTAGAAGCTGGTGAAAGTTTGGGATTTCTACCTGGTGATTTGCAACAAAAAGTAGATCCATATTTAAGACCTTTATTTGATTCTTTGCATAGTATTTTCGGGTTTGATAGAACAAATTCGTTAATTGATAAGGGAATCATTGAAGTTGCTCCTTTGGCATTTATGAGAGGAAGAACCTTGGATAACTCCATGATTATCCTGGATGAAGCGCAAAATACTACATGCTCTCAAATGAGAATGTTTTTGACCAGATTAGGAGAGAGATCAAAAATGGTTGTAAACGGAGACGTAACACAAATTGATTTAAAAAAAGATCAGGAAAGCGGCCTCATTGAAGCATCGAGAATTTTCTCTGAAACTGAAGGTATAAAATTTTGTTATTTAGATATTGAAGATGTAGTTCGTCATCCTTTAGTTCAGAAAATTATTGAGGCTTATCAATAAATTTATAACTCTGGAGATCCGTACCCTGAAATTTTAAAAATCAAGTAGAATAAATCTATATTAAATAAAAAAAAATGCCAGCAAGTAGTAATTTCAATCAAGCTATTCGTGAAGCACAAACCAGTTCAATTGTTGGACCTAATGTTGTTCAAAAAGCGTTACCTTTCGTAGGTGGAGGTATGGTTCTAACTTCTTTAGGGGTTTTAGCTGGTGTCTCACTAATAGCAACAAATCCTGGTCTTTTCCAGCCTCTTTCAATAGTTGCATTAATTGCAGAATTGATTTTGTTTTTCATAGCCACAAGCGCTGCAAATAATGCAAATAATGCAAAGGCACTCCCCTTGTTGACAGGATTTAGTTTGTTAACTGGATTCACCTTAAGTGGAATAGTTGCTTTAGCAATAGGAACAATTGGTATTGGTTCGGTTGGAACAGCTGCCTTAGCTACTGGTATAACATTCGTTATTGCTTCTTACACTGGCCAAAGGATGAGTGATAGTGTCGGTCAAGCACTAAGTGGAGTTGTTGGTCTTGGATTGATAGGATTGCTAATAGCAATGTTTGTCCAATTAATTGGAGGATTCTTTGCACCAGGAGTTTTTGGGGGTTCAGGACTCGAATTGATAATTGCAGGATTTGGAACTGTCTTATTTGTTGCAATGTCTTTCGTCGATTTTTATACAATGCCAAGAAGATATAATGATGAGCAATACCTTGCAGGGGCTTTAGGTATGTATCTAACTTATATAAATCTTTTTGTTTTTATATTGAGATTAATGATTGCGCTACAAGGTGGTGGAAGAAGA
>CACEFS010000012.1 GCA_902558895.1 uncultured Prochlorococcus sp. | reverse complement strand
GTTTAATGCTGATAAATCATCAACTAAGTTAATTAAAGCTAAAAATAAAGGAAAATTTCCAGTAATTCCTTATTTTAGCAGCTGTGATGTCTAGTTAACAAGTCAAATTTAAACAAATCTTCAGCATTCTTGGATGACTCTTTAGCAATTGTAAGTAATTCAGTAGATCTTAAATCTGCCATAAAATTGGCAACATTTTCAACAAATGCAGGTTCATTTCTTTTACCCCTATGAGGGACTGGAGCTAAAAATGGTGAAGAGTACAGATTAAAAAGACCGAGACACGATGTTGAGGAAGCCAAAAGAAGAGATGCTACATTTGCATCTCAAATGTATGTAACTTGTAGGTTAATTAACAAAGAGACAGGAGAAATTAAAGAACAAGAAGTATTTATAGGCGAATTACCATTAATGACTGAAAGAGGAACTTTCATCATTAATGGGGCCGAAAGAGTTATTGTTAATCAAATTGTTCGAAGTCCTGGAGTATATTTTAAAGATGAATTAGATAAAAATGGTCGAAGGACTTACAACGCTAGCGTTATCCCTAATAGAGGTGCATGGTTAAAATTTGAAACTGACAAAAATAATTTACTCTATGTGAGAGTTGACAAAACTAGAAAAATTAATGCTCATGTTCTTATGAGAGCTATGGGTCTTTCAGATAATGATGTAGTCGATAAACTTAGGCATCCAGAGTTTTATAAAAGCTCAATTGAGTCAGCTAATGACGAGGGTATAAATTCAGAAGATCAGGCATTACTTGAGCTATACAAGAAGCTACGTCCTGGTGAACCTCCCTCCGTTTCTGGCGGACAACAGCTGTTACACAGTAGATTTTTTGATCCTAAAAGATATGATTTAGGCCGAGTTGGTAGATATAAAATAAATAAAAAATTGAGACTTACCGTACCAGATGATGTGAGAACACTTACCCATGAAGATGTTCTCTCTACCATTGATTATTTAATTAACTTAGAATTAGATGTTGGCGGCGCTAGTTTGGATGATATCGATCACCTTGGCAATCGAAGGGTTAGATCTGTAGGAGAACTTCTTCAAAATCAAGTCAGGGTTGGCCTCAATCGTCTTGAGAGAATTATCAAAGAAAGAATGACTGTAGGAGAAACAGATTCTTTAACTCCCGCTCAACTAGTCAACCCCAAACCTTTGGTTGCTGCAATAAAGGAATTTTTTGGATCAAGCCAATTAAGTCAGTTTATGGATCAGACTAATCCTCTAGCTGAATTAACACATAAGAGAAGAATCTCAGCATTAGGTCCAGGAGGTTTAACTCGAGAAAGAGCAGGCTTTGCCGTAAGAGATATACACCCCTCACATTATGGGAGATTATGTCCTATCGAAACACCTGAAGGTCCTAATGCAGGACTGATAAATTCTTTAGCTACCCACGCAAGAGTTAATGAGTATGGTTTTATTGAAACACCTTTTTGGGAAGTTAATAACGGTAAAGTTAATAAAGAAGGTAATCCTGTTTATCTCTCTGCTGATTTAGAAGATGAGTGTAGGGTGGCTCCAGGCGACGTAGCAACTGATAAGGAAGGAAATATAATAGCAAATCTAATACCAGTAAGATACAGACAGGATTTCGAAAAAGTTCCTCCCCATCAAGTTGATTACGTTCAGCTCTCTCCGGTTCAGGTAATTTCTGTTGCTACTTCACTTATTCCGTTCTTGGAGCATGATGATGCTAACAGAGCTCTCATGGGATCAAATATGCAACGCCAAGCCGTTCCATTGCTCAGGCCTGAACGTCCTTTAGTTGGTACAGGTTTAGAATCACAAGTTGCAAGAGATTCGGGGATGGTTCCCATAACAAAAGTTAATGGAACTGTATCTTACGTAGATGCAAATGAGATTGTCGTTAAAGACGAGCATGGTAATGAACATTTTCATTATCTTCAGAAATATCAGAGATCAAATCAAGATACTTGCCTTAATCAAAGACCTATAGTGAAGATTGGAGATAGAGTTATATCTGGTCAGGTTTTAGCAGATGGATCCGCATGTGAAGGAGGGGAAATAGCTCTTGGCCAAAACGTTTTAATTGCTTACATGCCATGGGAGGGATACAACTACGAAGATGCAATACTTGTGAGTGAGAGGATGGTAACTGATGATTTATATACTTCTGTGCATATTGAAAAATATGAAATTGAAGCAAGACAAACGAAGCTAGGACCCGAAGAAATCACGAGAGAGATTCCTAATATCTCGGAAGAAAGCTTGAATAATCTTGATGAGATGGGAATTATTAGGATTGGTGCATTCGTAGAGAGTGGAGATATTCTTGTAGGAAAAGTGACTCCAAAAGGGGAATCAGACCAACCACCTGAAGAAAAACTTTTAAGAGCTATTTTCGGTGAAAAGGCACGAGATGTGAGAGATAATTCCCTCAGGGTACCTAAAACTGAAAAGGGGAGGGTTTTGGATGTTCGAATTTATACTAGAGAACAAGGAGATGAATTACCTCCTGGAGCTAACATGGTTGTGAGAGTTTATGTGGCTCAGAGAAGGAAAATTCAAGTTGGTGACAAAATGGCTGGGAGGCATGGTAATAAAGGAATTATTAGCAGAATCTTACCAAGAGAAGATATGCCTTATTTACCTGATGGAACACCTGTAGACATAGTACTTAATCCTTTAGGAGTTCCAAGTAGGATGAACGTAGGTCAAGTTTTTGAATTATTGATGGGCTGGGCAGCCTCCAACTTAAATTGCAGGGTAAAAGTTGTTCCATTTGATGAAATGTATGGAGCTGAAAAATCACATCAAACCGTTCAAGCATTTTTAGAGGAAGCTTCAAAGCAGCCAGGCAAAGCATGGGTTTACAATCCTGAAGATCCTGGAAAGTTATTACTTAAAGATGGTAGAACAGGAGAACCCTTCGACCAGCCAGTTGCTGTAGGATATTCTCATTTCCTCAAACTAGTCCACTTGGTCGATGATAAAATTCATGCTAGATCTACTGGTCCTTACTCTTTGGTTACACAGCAACCATTGGGTGGTAAAGCCCAGCAAGGTGGGCAAAGGCTTGGAGAAATGGAAGTATGGGCTCTTGAAGCTTATGGAGCCGCTTACACTCTTCAAGAATTGTTAACAGTTAAATCTGATGACATGCAAGGAAGAAATGAAGCTCTTAATGCAATTGTAAAAGGTAAACCGATCCCAAGGCCTGGTACTCCTGAGTCATTTAAAGTTCTTATGAGGGAATTACAATCCTTAGGCTTGGATATAGGAGTTTATACAGATGAAGGGAAAGAGGTAGATTTAAT
The DNA here is from genome assembly GCA_902558895.1 of uncultured Prochlorococcus sp. Lineage (GTDB taxonomy): Bacteria > Cyanobacteriota > Cyanobacteriia > PCC-6307 > Cyanobiaceae > Prochlorococcus_A. The sequence continues at coordinate 33,829 of CACEFS010000012.1, read as the reverse complement.
GCAAGATATTAATCCTAGAAGAAATACTCCATCAAGGCCTACCTACGAATCACTCGGAACCTCTGAATATGAGGAAGATTAAATACTCAACTAAAACCCTATAATTTAAATTCTCCAAAAAATGACAAACAGCAATTTAAGAACAGAAAATCATTTTGATTACGTCAAAATTTCAATAGCTTCTCCACAAAGAATAATGGATTGGGGTCAGAGGACATTGCCTAATGGACAAGTAGTTGGTGAAGTAACGAAACCTGAAACTATCAATTACAGGACACTTAAACCAGAAATGGATGGATTGTTTTGTGAAAAAATTTTTGGGCCATCTAAAGATTGGGAATGCCATTGTGGAAAATACAAAAGGGTAAGACATCGCGGCATTGTTTGTGAGAGATGTGGAGTTGAAGTAACTGAAAGTAGAGTCAGAAGACATAGGATGGGCTATATCAAACTCGCTGCGCCAGTTTCCCATGTTTGGTATTTGAAAGGAATCCCTAGTTACGTTGCAATACTTTTAGATATTCCTCTTAGGGATGTAGAACAAATAGTATATTTTAATTGTTACGTCGTTTTAGACCCAGGTGATCATAAGGAACTTAAATATAAGCAATTACTCACAGAGGATGAGTGGCTGGAAATTGAAGATGAAATTTATGCTGAAGATTCAACTATCGAAAATGAACCTTTTGTTGGAATTGGTGCTGAGGCACTGAAGCAATTACTTGAGGACCTTGATTTAAATCAGGTAGCTGAGGAGCTTAGAGAAGAAATTATTAATAGCAAAGGGCAAAAGAGGGCAAAACTTATAAAAAGGATAAGAGTTATTGATAATTTCATTGCAACTAACGCAAAACCAGAATGGATGGTTCTAGATGCAATTCCTGTTATACCTCCTGATCTTAGACCTATGGTTCAGCTTGATGGGGGAAGATTCGCAACTTCAGATTTAAACGATTTATATAGAAGAGTTATAAATAGAAATAATAGACTAGCTAGGCTTCAAGAAATTTTAGCTCCTGAAATTATCGTAAGGAATGAAAAAAGAATGCTTCAAGAGGCAGTTGATGCTCTTATAGATAATGGAAGAAGAGGAAGAACTGTTGTTGGAGCCAATAATAGAGCTCTTAAGTCTCTTAGCGATATAATTGAAGGAAAACAAGGAAGATTTAGACAGAATCTTCTTGGTAAGCGTGTTGACTATTCAGGAAGATCTGTAATAGTTGTGGGTCCTAAATTAAAAATGCATCAGTGTGGTCTCCCAAAAGAAATGGCGATAGAGCTCTTTCAACCTTTCGTAATTCATAGATTAATAAGACAAAATATTGTTAATAATATTAAAGCTGCAAAAAAATTAATACAAAAAGCAGATGACGAAGTTATGCAGGTACTTCAGGAAGTTATTGAAGGCCATCCAATTCTCTTAAATAGAGCCCCTACTCTGCATCGTTTAGGAATTCAAGCATTTGAACCGAAATTAGTTGGTGGAAGAGCAATACAACTTCATCCTCTAGTTTGTCCTGCATTCAATGCTGACTTTGATGGAGATCAAATGGCAGTTCATGTTCCTTTAGCTTTAGAGGCACAAACTGAAGCACGCATGCTTATGTTGGCCAGTAATAATATTCTTTCTCCAGCTACTGGTGAACCAATTGTGACTCCATCACAAGATATGGTTTTGGGATCTTATTATCTGACTGCTTTGCAGCCTAATTATCAAAAACCAAAATTCGGAGATAATAAGACCACTTTTGCTTCATTGGAAGATGTCATTTTTGCTTTTGAAGATAAAAGACTCTGCCTTCACGAATGGGTTTGGGTAAGATTTAATGGAGAAGTTGAAGATGAAGACGAAATGCGTAGCCCACAAAAAACTCAAGAGCTAGAGGACGGCTCAAGATTAGAAATTTGGAATTTAAGAAGGGACAGATTGGACTCTGATAATAATTTAATAAGTAGATTTGTTCTGACAACTGTTGGGAGAGTAGTTATGAACTATACCATCATCGATTCTGTATCTAAAACTTAATCTTTAAAAACTATTTTTCATTTATTCAAAAATCATGACTTCATCTAAACCTAAAAAAACATCCAGAGTTCGTAAAACTAACAAAAACTCAAAAAAGAACAATCCAGTTAAAATGCCTGTTCTAGATAAAACGCCTCCATCATTCAAGAATAAGGTGGTTGACAAGAAAGCTTTAAAAAATTTAGTCTCTTGGGCTTATAAAACTCATGGAACTGCTATAACTGCTGTCATGGCTGATAATTTAAAGGACTTAGGATTTAAATATGCTACCCAAGCGGCTGTCTCCATATCAGTAGATGACTTAAAAGTTCCTCAAGCTAAACAAGATTTAATTGGGCAAGCTGAAGAGCAAATATCAGCTACAGAAGAATGCTACAGATTAGGTGAAATTACCGAAGTTGAAAGGCATACAAAAGTTATAGATACGTGGACTGAAACTAATGAAAGATTGGTAGATGCTGTCAAGAATAATTTCAATCAAAATGACCCATTAAATTCCGTTTGGATGATGGCTAATTCAGGAGCAAGAGGTAATATGTCTCAGGTGAGACAACTTGTTGGTATGCGAGGATTGATGGCTAATCCTCAAGGAGAAATCATTGATTTGCCAATAAGAACTAATTTTAGAGAAGGACTAACTGTTACTGAATATGTAATTTCTTCTTATGGTGCAAGGAAAGGTTTGGTTGACACTGCCTTAAGAACTGCGGATTCTGGTTATTTAACTCGAAGATTAGTTGATGTCGCTCAAGATGTAATTGTTAGAGAAGAAGATTGTGGAACAGAACGATCAATTGTTGTTGAAGCTGAAGATGGTAAATTTGGAGCAAGGCTTCTTGGTAGGCTTACCTCTGAAGATATTTTTGATGCTGAGGAAAACCTTGTCGCTCCTCAAAACACTGCAATAGATCCCGCATTGTCAGGAGAAATTGAGAAAGCATCTATTAAAAAAGTAAAAATAAGATCTCCATTGACATGTGAGGCTAATAGATCGGTTTGTAGGAGATGTTATGGATGGGCCTTGGCTCATAATCATTTGGTTGATTTAGGTGAGGCAGTTGGAATTATTGCTGCTCAATCTATTGGCGAGCCAGGAACTCAATTGACAATGAGAACTTTCCATACAGGAGGTGTATCAACTGCTGAAAGTGGAGTAGTAAGATCAAAAATTTCTGGTAAAGTTGAATTTAGTTCAAAAGCAAAGGTTAGAGGTTACAGAACTCCACATGGTGTAGAAGCTAAACAAGCGGAAGTTGATTTCATACTAAAGATAGTTCCTTTAGGAAATAATTCTGGTAAAGCTCAAAAAATTGAAGTTTCTAGTGGATCGCTTTTATTTGTGGATGACGGTGAGGAGATTAATTCTGATATAACTGTTGCTCAGATTACTGCTGGAGCTGTTAAAAAGAGTGTTGAGAAAGCAACAAAAGATGTTATCTGTGATTTAGCTGGTCAAGTTAGGTACGACAAGGTTATTCAACCAAAGGAGGTAACGGATAGGCAGGGTAATATTACTTTAAAGGCTCAAAGATTAGGGAGATTGTGGGTTTTAGCTGGCGATGTTTATAACTTGCCTCCTAATGCAAGGCCGGTAATCTCATCTGGAAAATCTGTTGATGAAGGAACTGTTTTGGCAGAAGCAAGTCAAGCAACTGAGTTTGGAGGACAAGTTCGATTAAGAGAATCAATAGGAGATTCAAGAGAGGTTCAAATTGTTACTACTTCAATGTCTTTAACTAATTTTAAATTAATTGAAGAATCTACTCACTCAGGTCAAATATATAATTTGGAATCTAGTGATGGTATATTTTATCGTTTAAATACTTCCCCAGGAAGTAAAATCAGTAATGGTGAGGTAATAGCAGATTTAACGGATGAAAGGTTCCGAACAAAAACTGGGGGTCTAGTAAAATATGCACCAGGGTTAAGTGTCAAAAAAGCAAGATCATCTAAAAACGGTTTTGAAGTAAGTCAAGGTGGAACATTGCTTTGGATTCCTCAAGAGACACATGAAATCAATAAAGATATATCTCTTCTAATGATCGAAGATATGAAATGGATTGAAGCTGGAACAGAAGTTGTAAAAGATATTTTTAGTCAAACATCAGGAATTGTTACTGTTACTCAAAAAAATGATATTCTTCGTGAAATAACTGTGAGAAATGGAACTTTTCATGAGTGTGATGACGAAGAAGTTTTGAATAGATTTACAGAAGAAGGAAATCTTGTAAATCCAGGCGAAAAGATTTTAGATGGGGTTAATAATAATGAAATTTTATTTGTACAAAAACTAGAAACACCAAAATGTCGCGGCTTGTTATTAAGAACTGTTGAAGAATTTACTATTCCTGACCAAGCGGAATTGCCCCAACTATCACATGTTAAGCAGGAAAAAGGACCACATTTAGGCTTAAAAGCTATTCAAAGGCTTACCTATAAAGATGGTGAATTGATAAAATCAGTTGAAGGAGTTGAATTACTTAGAACACATCTAAGCATTGAAAGCTTTGATGCTACTCCTCAAATGACTATTGACGTCGAGTCGATTGAAGATAAAAATGATGCATCAATCAATAGATTAAACTTAGTAATATTGGAGTCTATTCTTGTAAGAAGAGATACCATTTCTGACTCTAGTCATGGCTCAACACATACAGAACTGCAAGTCAATAATAACCAAGTAGTAAAAGCAGGGGATGTAATAGCTACTACTCAAATTCTTTGTAAAGAGAAGGGATTAGTTCAATTACCAAATGTTTTTGACGATGAGCCCATAAGGAGGTTAATTGTTGAAAGAGAAGAAGATAAAATTAAAATTAAAATTAGTGATAAAGCAGTTGTTAAAGTCGGTGATCGTGTAGTTGATGGTGATCCTATCAGTAATTCTGTAAAATCAATTTCATGTGGAGAAATAGAAGAGATTTCTGATAGTTTAGTAACCTTAAGGCTTGGCAGGCCTTATATGGTTTCTCCCGATTCAGTTTTACATGTTAAAGACGGAGATTTAGTTCTTAGGGGAGATGGTTTAGCTTTACTTGTTTTTGAGAGGCAGAAAACTGGAGATATCGTACAAGGATTGCCTCGTATTGAAGAGTTGTTAGAAGCTAGAAGACCAAGAGATTCCGCAATTCTATGTAAAAAATCTGGAATTGTTCAGATCAAACAAGGTGATGATGAAGAATCAGTTTCTTTATCAGTTATTGAAAAAGATGATTCTGTTAATGAATATCAACTATTAGTTGGAAAAAATATAATGGTCAGTGATGGACAAGAAGTTACAGGTGGTGAATCTTTAACTGATGGTCCAATTAATCCGCACGAACTATTAGATTGCTTTTTCAATGATTTAATAAATCAAAAACCTCTGATAGATGCAGCTCGAGAATCTATATCAAAACTACAAAGAAGTTTGGTAAGTGAGGTACAAAATGTTTATAAGTCACAGGGCGTAGCAATCGATGATAAACATATCGAAGTTATTGTTAGACAGATGACAAGTAAAGTTCGTATAGAGGATGCTGGGGATACTACTCTTTTGCCTGGTGAGCTCATTGAGTTAAGGCAAGTGGAAGATACAAACCAAGCGATGGCAATTACAGGAGGAGCTCCAGCACAATTTACTCCTGTTTTATTGGGTATTACTAAAGCCTCTCTCAATACAGATAGCTTTATTTCAGCGGCATCGTTTCAAGAAACAACAAGGGTTCTCACAGAAGCGGCAATTGAAGGTAAATCTGATTGGTTAAGAGGTTTGAAAGAGAATGTTATAATCGGTAGATTAATACCAGCGGGCACTGGTTTTAGCGGTTTTGTGGAGGAATTAACCTCAGAGGCTGGTCCTCATCCTGATATCCTTGCGGAAGAATCTAGTGGTTATAGAAAAGCTCAAAATTTAAGACCAGATTATACAGTTGAAATGCCACAATCACCTTCTGTAAGTTCTACTGCAATTCTTGATGATCCTAGTGATGAAGATTTGGAGACTACGAGAAACCGACATGGAATTGATCCTTCTTCGAGTAATTTTGCAGCTTTCGCAAGGCCTAATGCAGAAAATCAATTTTCTGAAGATCAGTTACCAGATCCTGCTGCATTGGAGGGATTGCAGGAGGAGGGCCTTCTTTCTGATGAATAAATATTATCTATTATTATTTTTAGTGACTAGAATAAATTTTTTAAATCGTAAGTGATGATTAAGCCTGAAATTGTCCCCAAAAGAAAATTACCTCGCTATGGATTCCATTTTAATAATGAAAGACTCAATGGAAGAATGGCTATGATTGGTTTTATTGCGCTTATTCTTACAGAATTCTTCTTAAAACATGGTTTGCTGTTATGGTGAAAATAGTTTTGAGGGCAAAGACTATTTAATTTGAAAAATCTTCTTGGAAGTAGTGTTAAAGATTTAGAAAATGTGGCTTTAGATTATGGTCAGGCTGCTTTTAGGGGCCGCCAAATTTACAATTGGATTTATAACTACAGAAATAAGAATAAAAATATTGATCAAATAGAAGTTTTACCTTTAGATTTTAGAAATAAGTTAAAGGATGATGGTTTTAAGGTAAGTGAGCTGATTATTAAAGAAAGAGACTTAGCTAAAGATGGTACTTTAAAGTTGTTACTTTCTACAGAAGATAATGAAAATATTGAGTGCGTTGGTATACCAACTGAAAAAAGATTAACTGCTTGTCTTTCTAGTCAAGTTGGTTGCCCAATGGACTGTAAATTTTGTGCAACTGGCAAGGAAGGTTTGAAGAGATCTTTAAAAGCTAGTGAAATTTTAGATCAAATTTTATTTATCGAACATGAAATGAATAGAAAAGTGACTAATATTGTTTTCATGGGTATGGGCGAGCCTTTATTGAATATTGATGACTTACTTTTGTCAATTAGATCTATAAATAGTGATTTTCAGATCAGTCAGAGAAAGATAACTGTAAGTACAGTAGCTGTCCCAAAAATGATAAATAGATTATCAGCATTGTCTTTTCAAATTTTGGGTAATTGTCAATTTACATTAGCAATTAGCCTACATGCTTCAAATCAAAAAACAAGAGAGACGATAATACCTAGTGCAAAAAACTATGAAATCAAAAATATAATCGAAGACTGCAAGAAATACGTGAGAGAAACTGGTCGGAGGGTAAGTTTTGAATATCTAATGCTAAGTGGGGTGAATGACAAATTAGAACATGCTTATGAATTAAGTAATCTGCTGAAAGGTTTTCAATGTCACGTAAATTTAATACAATATAACCAAATTGATGATGTTGAATTTCAACGAACCTCTCTAAAAAATCTCCAATTATTTCAATCTAGACTTGTTAACAATGGCATCACTGTTAGCTTGCGAAAAAGTAGAGGTCTAGATAAAAATGCTGCATGTGGTCAGTTAAGACAAAATGCAAAAAATAAATAATATTACCTAATAAAAATTTTTTAAAAGTCCTTTAAACAGGTTATTATTGTTTTAATTAATCATAAATCTTTGGGTTTTATTAAGACAAAAATTTTACCTTTCGCTATTGTCTCACTCTTTGGGATTGCCTTTTTAGCGGTTAGTGCAAGAATTTGGTTGCCAGGAGATATGATGTCTCCTGCTCCTATCAATTAATATTTTTAGTTTCTCAAAATGAAAAAAAATAAGGATCCTAATAAAGAAAGCTTAGTTGATATAGCTGTTGATCCAGATGTTTTAGCGAGAGAACTGGCCTTAGAAATTGAAACAGATCCTTTAGAACAAATTGATGAAGATTCTTTCCCAAAAGGTTTAAACATAACTCAGGAGTGCAATGAAGCATTGAAAATGCTAAAAGGTAATAGAGAAGAAAGAATACAGGGATTAAGAATATTTTGTGAATATAGGGATTCAAGATCATTTCCTCTTTTGTTACCATTACTCGACCAACCTTGTCCTGTTGAAAGAATGAGTGTTGTATATGCTTTGGGTCGTAATCCATGTCCTAGTGCGGTGGAGAAACTTGTTAGTCTTTTGGAGACTGACGATAATGCTTATGTCAGAAGAGCGACAGCATGGAGCTTAGCTAATTATGATAATCAAATTGTTTTGGAGCCATTAATAAACGCTTTGAAGAATGATGTAGCTGCAGTAAGGCTATGGTCATCAAGTTCTTTAGCTGAAATTGGAAATGTTTCTTTGAGAAATGCTCAATTGGCAGCGGAACAACTTTTAATAAGTTTAAAAATAGACAATGAACCAGGTGTAAGAAGTAATTGTATCTGGTCATTATGTAGATTATACGAAAAATTAAATAATACATTTCAAGAAAGTTTCGTTGATGAATGTACCAAGATAGCTCTTTTCGATAAAGAACCCTCCGTTATGGAAGAAGCAAAAACTGCCTTGGATTCAATGGGGATGCAAGGTTTTTATAACTAAATAATTTAATTTTTCACTCTAGAAGCTATTTAATAAATTAAATTATCAGATATTCAATATAAAAATTAAAATTAATTAACTTGTACCAACTGAAACAAAAAATTTTCGTTATTCTATATAAAGTAAAAGTACTTAGTACTTGAATTTAATGCCTCAAAAAACATTAAGATTCAAAATTCATCAAGACGGTAGAGTCGAAGAGACTGTTGAGGGATTTACCGGTAACTCATGTAATGAAGCTACAAAAAATCTCGAAGACGCTCTCGGTAAAGTAACAGTTAAGAATAAAACCTCTGATGCTTTCATCTCTAATCATAATGAAAACTTAACAAAATTAAATAACGAATCTAATGTCACATTTTAGTACGATCAAAACCCAGCTTAAAGAAGCAGAGCCATTAATTAAGGCTTTGAATCATTTCGGTTATACTATTAATCAAGAAGAAAAGTTTGTAAAAGGTTATAAAGGTCAATTCACAGCCGTTGATTTAAGCATGCTTTTACCTGGTGATACCCAAGTTGGATTTAAATGGGATAACAATTCTAATTCATATGAACTAGTTACTGACCTTGATCTCTGGAAATTTGAGATTCCAGTAGAAAGATTTATCTCAAAAGTCACACAAATGTATGCTTACCAAACAATCATTTCTAAAACGAAAGAAGATGGATATCAAATCTTAGAACAAAAAAATAAAAATGATGGTTCTATTGAATTGGTTTTAACCAAGTGGGAAAACTAATTTCAAGATATGGATTTTACAGATCCATTTCATAATACTGAAGAAAATATTGAGATTACAGGCTGGGAGCCTGTTTTAGGTGGTCAACTAGCCGAAAAAGCTGTGTGGGTTGATGAAGCAAAGTGTATTGGTTGTCAGTACTGTGTTCACGTCGCTTCGAACACTTTCACTGTTGATGAATTTCATGGTAGAAGTCGAGCTATTAGGCAAGATGGAGATAGTTCTGATGTCATACAAGAAGCAATAGATACATGCCCTGTTGATTGTATTCATTGGGTCAAATTTGAAGAATTGGATGATTTAGAGAATAGTCTCGATAGGGATATGTTTCAAACATTTGGAAAGCCACCGAGAATGAATAAGCACTAATATCAAAAAGATGCAATATCGTAGATTTGGTAGAACCAATCTGAAGATTCCTGTTTTATCTTTAGGTGGTATGAGATTTCAAAAAAGTTGGAATCAATTAGACTTTACTGAGGTTTCATACGAAGAACAAAATAAAGTAGAAAATATATTAGATCTTGCAACACAATATGGCTTAAGTCATGTAGAAACCGCCAAATACTATGGAACTTCTGAGGTGCAATTAGGGATGTGTTTTAAGAATACTAAGAAAATCCCAAATATAATTCAAACAAAGATTCCACCAAATAGTGATCCGGAAAGTTTTGAGCGAGATGTATTAGCTAGTATTGAAAAATTGCAAGTTAAAAAAATTGATTTGTTAGCTATACATGGTATTAATACAGCTGAACATTTACATCAGGCTATTCGAGATGGAGGTTGCATCGATATTTTGAGGAATTTTCAAAAAGAAAATTTAATTGGATCAATTGGATTTTCAACCCATGGAAAATGTTCCCTTATTGAAAAGGCTATATCAACAAACTTATTTGATTATGTTAACTTGCATTGGTATTTCATTAATCAGGAAAATACAAAGGTTATTAATTTAGCCAATAAGCATGATCTTGGAGTTTTTATTATAAGTCCCACTGATAAAGGGGGACATCTTCATACTCCCTCAAGAAAAATGTTGGAATTTTGTAAACCACTTCATCCTATAGTTTTTAATGATCTTTTTTGTTTAAGAAATCAAAATGTCCATACTTTGAGTGTGGGTATTTCAAAAGAGACAGATTTCGCTCTGCATTTAGAGGCTGTCTCGTTGTTATCAGAATCTGAGAAGTATGTGCCTATGATAATTAACAAATTAAGGCAGGAATCAATTAATTGCTTAGGTATAGAGTGGCATCAAAATTGGAATAGAAATTTACCAAGTTGGGAATATACGCCGGGAAATATTAATATTCCTGTTCTGCTTTGGCTTTCAAATTTAATTGATTGGTTGGGTATGGAGGGATATGCAAGAGCGAGATATCAATTGCTTGGTAATGGAAGCCACTGGTTCCCAGGACTCAATGCAAATTTACTAGATGTAGATGTTTCTGAAGGACAATTATTGAAAGTATTAGAAGGTCATATAAATCCAAAAAAAGTTATAAGAAAATTGAGAAATTTAAAAGAAAAGTTTGGAGATAAGAATGCTAAAAGATTATCAAAAAAATAATTTCATAATGGATTTTTTTCAGGTTTGCCAACTTTTCTTGGGTAAATTTCAGGGCATAATCTTTTTTGTTGAATAAGAATTATATTTCGGATGCCTTTATTTCTTGGTAATAGTATCTCTTTTTTATCTTTAACTTTCCCTTCTAAAATTTCTAAAGTTTTATCTAGATTTTTACTTTCTTCATTCGTCCATTTGCCACAATATAAAACTCCAAACCCTTCTTTTTTTAACATTGGCAGCATATACTCTGAAACTGTTGATGGATTACTAACTGCTCTAGTTGTTGCAATATTAAAATTATTTCTCATTGACGATTGGTGGGCTAAGTTCTCAATACGATCATTGATTACATGAATATTATTTTTGAAATTGATTTGTTCAACTAAAATTTTTATTGCATCTGTTTTCTTTTGCAAAGAATCAATTAGATATATCTCAGAATTAGGATGAGTTATGGCATAAGCTAAACCTGGGAAGCCACAGCCTGATCCAATATCTAAAAATTTTTTATTATCAAAATTAATATTCGTGAAAGCTTTGAATGGCCAAATGCTGTCAAAAACTTGAGATACCCAATAATCATCCCCATCAGTTAATCTTGTAAGATTAGTCCTATTATTTAATTCTTTAATTTTAATTTGTAACTCTTGAAATAAATTTATTTCTTCTTCAGTTATTAAGGCAAGAATTTCTTCTGGAATGTCTTGTTTTTTCATTTCGTTATAAATATGAATTTTAACCATCCATTAAATACATTCTATTTAGTAAAAATTTATTAGAATTAAAATATTAATAAAAGATTATTTTGAAAGGGGAAACTTCCTACTACAAAATTTTAGGTGTAAATGAAAATGCATCTAATCATGAATTAAGAAAGGCATTTTGTAAACTTTCTATTGAGTTGCATCCCGATACAACTTCATTAGAAATAGACGTTGCTAAAAGTAAATTTCAAGAAGTTCTTGAAGCTTATGAACATTTAAATAATAGTAATTTAAGGAAAATATATGATGACAAACTAAAAGAAAACTCTAAAAGTACAAATTATGCTAACGTATTAAATAATTTAGTAATCGATTCTAATAATCAAAATTTATTAGGAAATAGAAGACCTTTTTCGAATGGAGAATTGTTTTCGTTGTTTCTTTTAATTATCATCATTTCTATAAGTTTAATTTGTTCAATTTTTATTGCTTCTTTTACTGGAAAAGAATTAGAGACAATACCGCTTTGGCTAATTAAATAATTTTTTAAAAAAGTCTGTGAACCCCTCTAAAAAACCTATCAATCAAAATTCACTACAATCATTGGAATTGTGGTTAACTGATTTAGGTGCTGTGAAGGATATTAATAATCCATCTAAATGGTATCTGTTACTTTCAAATTGGAATGCAACTATTATTTTTGAACAAGAAGATTTAAGTGTTATCTGGGAAAGTGAAGGACAAGAAACTAAAAGACTATTTTCCTATTGCATTAATAGAGAAGATGTGGAAAATGCAATACTGCAGGGACCTTAAATTTCTATCTTAAGATTTTCTAAGGTTTGCCTTATTATCCAGTAACTTTTTTCTAATTGATCATCGGTTATACAGAGAGGTGGCAAAAGATAAATAACATTCCCGAGAGGTCTAATAAATAAACCTTGCTCCATTGCAAGACTCTTTATTTCTTTCCCAATATTATTGAAATAACCTTTTTTGTTCCCAATATCTAAATCGAAGGCAGCAATTGTGCCAGATACCCTTATTTTTTTTATATAAGGTAAGTTTTTAAATTTAATTAAGTGAGATAGATGTTTTTCTTCAAATGAAAGGTATTTGTGTGGTTCTTTTTCTAATAAATCAAGGCTAGCATTTGCTGCAGCACAACCTAAAGGATTAGCAGTAAAACTATGTCCATGCCAAAAAGTTTTTCTTGGGGAATCATCAATAAAGGATTGAAAAATTTTTTCTTTACACAAAGTTATTCCCATTGGTAAAAATCCCCCAGTTAAGCCTTTTGAAATACTTATTAAATCAGGAACGATTTTTGCCTTTTGAAACGCAAAAAGACTTCCACATCTTCCAAACCCAGTCAACACTTCATCAGCAATTAACAAAGAATTATTATTTTTTATAATTTCTGAAACTTTTTTTATAAACTTAGGCCTAACCATATTCATTCCTCCTGCTCCTTGAACAAGTGGCTCAAGAATTACTGCAACTGTGGGAGTTTTAAGTAGAGTTTCTAATTTTTGGATCGCCTCATTTTCTTTATTTTCTACTTCTTCATCGTTTATCCAAGTTGAAGGCCAGGGGACTCTCCTAACTGGGAACATAAGATTATCGAAATTCTCATTAAAAATATTTCTCTCACCTAAAGCCATTGCTCCAAATGTATCGCCATGATAGGCGCCATCAAAAGCTAATATTTGAGTTCTTGTCTCTCCTCTATTTTGCCACGATTGGAAGGCAATTTTTAAAGCGACTTCTACTGCAGTAGAACCGTTATCAGAAAAGAATAATCTTTCTAGTTTTGTTAATTCACTAAGTCTTTCCGCCAATTTTTTTGCCTGTGGATGTAAAAAATCAGCAAATATAACTTGCTCAAGTTTTTTTGATTGATTAAAAATGGCATCCGCAATATATTCGTTACTATGACCATGAAGAGTTACCCACCAACTACTAATTGCATCTATTAGCTCTTTTTTAGGATTTTTAGTAAATAGGAGGGCATCCTTACCATGAGTTACTTCTATTTGCGGTTTGCTGTTATTGATTTGTGTAAAAGGTGGCCAAATATTTGGGTGCCAATCTTGATTTGGAGTTTTTGAATCCAAAGATTTCATTTAACTTATTTTTGAGTTTAAAAGTGAGATCAACTTATTTTTAATTTCAAGTTCTTTCCATAGTATATCTAAATTATTTGAGTCCATTTTTTTGATGTAAGGAAATTCAGCAATTAAAGGAATACCACTAAAATCAACTAGAGTTTTTGGATTATCTAGGTGTTTTTCGCCATTGACTACTAAACCTAAAATCTCAATATTTCTTCGTTTTAAAGCCTCAATACTAAGCAGGGTATGGTTAAGAGTGCCAAGTGAGCTCTTACATACAAGGATTACGGGAAGATTCCATTGTTTTATTTGATCTATTTGTAAAAAATTGCGTGTTATTGGGACCATTAATCCACCTGCAGTTTCTACAATTAATGAGCCTTTTACTTTTGGCAATTTCAACATGTCAAAGTTAATAGTTTTTTGATCTATTTCAGCAGCCCAATGAGGAGATAGAGGTTTTGTAAATACATAAGCTTCTTTAATTATTTTCTCTTTACTTACTTGTGAAAGTTTTTCAACAGTTTGACTATCAGTTTGCGATTCAATACCACTTTGAATAGGCTTCCAATAAAAGGAATTTAATCCTTTAACTAAAAAAGAGCTTATTAAAGTTTTTCCAATATCAGTATCTGTTCCACAAATTATAAATTTGAAAATATTTTTGTGACTACTCATAATTTCTTTATGATTTGAATCTCAACTTGCCATGAAAGGTTTACTGTATTATTGTAATTTTTTGGCCAAAACTTTTGAATTTCCTTTAACTCTTTCACTGTTTTGCGTTTACAATTTGTTGATTGTGCTCCTACATTTTTCATGCTTCTAAAAAGCTTATATATATTTTCAAAATTTTCAAGATAATTAAATTGTTCTGAATAATGTATTTCAGTTGATGTGAAATCTTTTAATAATTCTTTAGAGCAAAGGAAATTAAGACCACTATATTCAATATCAATTTTTTTACAAGTATCTTTCCATTCCGGGAAACAATCTTTTGTTGGATATGTAATGATTAAAAAACCACCAGGTGTTAATTTGCTAAACCAATTTTTTATTATCTTTTCTGGGTTGTTTAACCAATGTATGCAAAAGTTAGATGTTAATAGAGAACAGTTATTTATTTCAGAAGGTAAATCATTATTCAAATCCCATAAAATTTTTTTTCTAGATAATTTATTCGCAAGAAGCATTTTCTTGCTGAAATCAATTCTGGATACTTTTTGGGAAGAAAATTTTTTTTCTATTTCATCTGCTAATAGTCCTGGTCCTGATCCTAAATCTATCCATTCACCTTTTTTTTGGGGATTTAATTCCTTGATAAGTTGAACAATCTTTTTTGCAAAAAATTTCTGAATATTTGAATGGTCTAAATACCGATATGCAGCGTCATTGAAATTATTTTTTATTTTCTCATTCCACTTCTTAATATCCATTTCAATCATTAAGTGTATCAAGTAAGATCTTGTAAAAATTTAGATTATTTAAGCAATGACCTTGTTGAGCTAATTTAATTAAAATTGGCTTCCTATCAAGTGTTTTATTTAAGGAATCTAAAAAGTTATTATTTGATTCGTTATCAAGAATCAAATCATTTTCTGATTTTATAAAAATAATTTTGCAATCTTTTTTTAAAAATACTGGAAAATCTCTATTGATGTAAAGTTGTGTTAAATCATTTAAAAGAAGAGTTTTATTTAAACTCTCTAGACTTTTATAAAAGATATTTTTAAAACTATTATTCATATGATTTGGCAAAAATGATCTATTTATAAATTCTTTCAACATATCCTTATGTTCATCTTTTATGATTTTAGTTTCCATTCTTTTCAGAGACCTCAAAATAAAGTTTCTCCTGTTATTTAAAGGAAGAAAATTATTAAAAGAATTTATAAGAACAATATGAGTTGCTTCTTTTAAAATTCTTTTTTGCATTAAATGAAAACCAAATGAATGGCATAAAGTCATCCTGATTTCTTTTTTAGATTCGTTTTTAATCCATTTTGCTTGATAAGTATTTGTCGAAAAATAGCCCCTTTCATTATCTTGCCAATGCCAATTATTATTTAAAAAATCAACTTTATAATCATCCCAAAAATATTTATTTAGTCCCCACCCATGTTGAGTAATAATTTGTTTCATTTAAACTCTTTTAATACTGCAATGAAATTCTTTAGCAAATTAATATCTAAGTTTCTTCGTATTGTTATTCTGATTCTTGATTGCCCCACTGGAACAGTTGGAGGTCTTATCGCAATTGCTAAAAAACCATTTTCTTCAAGATATTTTTGTAGATAAATTGCCTTCTCTTCTTGGCCAATAATAATTGACAAAATGTGAGAATCTCCCTGAACTGGAAAACTTAGATTTTTAATAATTTCATCTTTCCATACATTCGCAGAGGATAATAAATCATTACCCCATTCTTTATTTTCTAAAATTTTTTTTAAACCTTCTAGTGCTCCAGCAGCTAAAGATGGCGCAAGTGCGGTTGTATATCTAAATGCACCACTTGTTTGGATAAGATATTCTCCAATTTCTGAATTGGAAGCTATAAAAGCTCCGCCGCTTCCAAATGCTTTTCCAAAAGTTCCAGTAATCATAGTTATATCTGAACGACAATTAAAACTTAAACCCCTGCCTTCAGGGCCCAAGATTCCTATTGCATGAGCTTCGTCAACTAATAATTGAACACTATTTCTTTTGCAAATTTCCGTTATTTCTCTGAGCGGAGCAATTGATCCCTCCATGCTATAAAGAGATTCAACAACAACTAAAATGGAATTTTTTGTAGGGTTAGATTTAATAATTTTATCTTCTAAATCTTTTAAATTATTGTGTGAAAATCGAACCAGTTTTGATTGAGCAGCTTTGATTCCAACCAATAAAGAGTTATGGATCAATTTATCTGCTATTACAATACTATTTCTGTTTGCTAAAGCCTGGATAGCGGCTATATTTGCTTGAAATCCGCTTGGGAAAAGTAATACTTTTTGTTGATCAAGCCACTTGGCAAGTTCTGTTTCTAATAATTTATGTATTGGTCTTGAACCTGTAATAAACCTAGAGCTTCCTGAACCAATACCTTCTAACAAGCTTATTTCGTAAGCAGCTTTTATTAAATCCTTGTCCCTACTTAATCCAAAATAATCATTACTGCATAAGTCTATAAGTTTTTTATTCTGCGAATTTATACTTAGAAGTTCGAATGATTTTTTACCTAAAGAAAATGTTTTTAATTTACGGATTCTATTTTTTGGAATTTTAACTTTTTTCATTTTGGCAAAATAAAATTTAGTGGATTTAATTAAAAAGATTTAGATTTACTATTAAAGTTTGCAAGGTATTTTTTGTTTATTAATATCTATATAGATCATATATTAAGAAGTTAACTCATCCTCTCTTCAATCACAATTATTGCTTAATTTAGAGGAATATTTCCCCTTTCCGCTAGATGATTTCCAATTAGAAGCAATACGAGCTATTAATAGCGGAAATTCTGTTGTTTTAACTGCACCAACAGGTTCGGGTAAAACATTGATAGGTGAATTTGCTATATATAGAGGCTTATCTCATGACAGCAGAGTTTTTTATACAACGCCTTTAAAGGCTCTGTCAAACCAAAAGTTTAGAGATTTTGCTAATCAATATGGTGAGAATAAAGTTGGTCTTTTAACAGGAGATATAAGCATAAATAGAGAAGCACCAATCTTAGTAATGACGACTGAGATTTATAGGAACATGCTTTATGGCGAATTTGATGAATTTGATCATCCCTTAGAAAATTTAGAATCTGTGATTCTTGATGAATGTCATTATATGAACGACCCCCAAAGAGGCACAGTTTGGGAAGAAACTATAATCCATTGCCCTAGTAGAACTCAAATAATAGCTTTATCAGCAACAATAGCCAATGCAGATCAATTACAAAATTGGATAGAAAAAGTTCATGGGCCCACAGTACTAATTAATAGTGATAAGAGACCAGTCCCACTTGATTTTATTTTTTGTAGTGTTAAAGGCCTTCATCCACTTTTAAATAATAAGGGTAATGGAATTCATCCAAACTGTAAGATTTGGAGAGCTCCTAAAGGGCAGAAAATAAGAGGAAAAGTGGGTAGGATAATGCAACCAAAGTCTCCCTCAATTGGCTTTGTGATCTCGAAACTAGCTGAACGAAACATGTTGCCAGCTATTTATTTTATTTTTAGTAGAAGAGGATGTGACAAGGCAATTGAGAATATAAAAGATTTAACTTTAGTAAGTTATTCAGAAGCAAGTATGATATCCCAAAAATTAGATGTTTATCTTAAAAATAATCAGGAAGCAATTAAAGATAAATCACAATGCGAGGCATTAAAACGCGGTATTGCATCTCATCATGCTGGATTATTGCCTGCATGGAAAGAATTGGTTGAGGAATTATTTCAGGAAGGTTTAATAAAAGTTGTTTTTGCAACTGAAACTCTTGCTGCAGGAATAAATATGCCCGCAAGAACAACTGTTATTTCTTCTTTATCAAAAAGGACAGAAGATGGGCATAGATTATTATTTAGCAGTGAATTTTTGCAAATGGCAGGTAGAGCTGGAAGAAGAGGAAAAGATATCCAGGGATATGTTGTTACATTACAAACAAGATTCGAAGGTGCCAAAGAAGCAAGTGCGCTGGCTATTAGCAAACCAAATTCTTTAGAAAGTCAATTCACTCCGAGCTATGGAATGGTAATTAATCTTTTACAAAGTTATTCCCTAGAGAAGTCTAAAGAATTAATTAAAAGAAGTTTTGGTAGTTTTTTATATTTAGGTGAATCATCAGGTGAGAATATAATTCTTGAAAATTTAGATAAGGATTTAATTGAATTAAAAAAAATAACATCTAACGTTTCATGGAGCGATTTTGATGCATACGAAAAGTTAAGAAATCGTCTTAAAGAAGAGAGAAGACTATTGAAAATTTTAGAAAAACAATCAGCAGAAAAATTATCAGAAGAGATAACTAATGCACTCCCATATATTAAAGATGGAAGCTTAATTTCAATCAAAGCTCCTCAATTGAAAAGAAAAATTGTTCCAGGATTAATTTGTAAGAAAATATATGAATCCCAAAAAATTAAGAGTTTATTGTGTTTGACAATTGATAATTTATTTATTCTTATAAAACCCTCATACATAGTAAGTATTTTTAATGAATTGGATGCAATTGATGTCTTAGGAATTGAAGTGCCAAATATGTATTTTTCTGGAGAGGTATTTAGGGGAGATGATATGTCGCTGTGTTATGCGGATCGAATTTTTGAAGTTTCTAAAAAAAATGATTTACAAACTCCACAATATGATTTGACAAAGGAAGTTTTGGCACAACAGCAACAAATTAATAATTTAGAAAAAACAGTTACTGATCATCCTGCACACAGATTTGGAGACTCCAAGAAATTAAAGAAATATAGAAAAAGAATTATTGATGTTGAACAAGAAATAAATATTAGAAAAAAACTTCTTGATGATAAAGAAAATCATAACTGGAGAACTTTTACCGATTTGATACAAATTTTGAATCATTTTGGTTGTTTAAATGATTTGGAATTGACAGAAGTTGGACAAACAGTGGGTGCAATAAGAAGTGAAAATGAATTATGGATTGGTCTTGTTTTAGTTAGTGGTTATTTAGACGATTTAGATCCTCCTGACCTAGCTGCAATTATTCAAGCTATATGTGTTGATGTAAGGAGGCCAAATCTTTGGTGTAATTTCAAGCCTTCTTTAAAGGTAATAGATGTTTTTAATGAATTAGATGGTTTAAGAAAATTAGTCTCTTTTCAACAAAATAAGTTTCATATTGAAATTCCTATCTATTTAGAAACAGAGTTGACTGGAATTATTTCTGAATGGGCAAGAGGAAAAAAATGGAAAGATTTGGTTTTTAATACTTCATTAGACGAAGGTGATGTAGTGAGGATTATTAGAAGATCAATGGATGTCCTTTCTCAAGTGCAATACTGTATTGGTGTAAGTAATAAATTAAAAAGCAAAGCAAAGCTAGCATTAAAATCTATTAATCGTTTTCCTGTTTCTGAATCTAATGATCTTATAAAAGTCTCTGAAGATATTAATCCTGCGACAAAAAGAATTGACAATAATTCTTAAATTTTTTTAATCAAATCATTGAATTGATATTCATTGATTCATCAAATTCATCTTCGTTTAAATAACCTAATTTAAGTGTTGCCTCTTTTAAATTTAATGATTCTTTGAAGGCAAGGTTTGCAATTTTAGCTGCTTTTTCATAACCAACTTTTGGTACTATGGCTGTAATCAACATTAGTGAATTTTCTAAATTTAACATCATTTTCTTTTGATTAGGTTCCATTCCATCAACTAAATTTATTCTGAAGTTTTCTATTACATTTTTAAGTAATTTTAAACTTGTGAGAATATTAAATCCAATAAGAGGCTTATATTCATTCATCTGTAAAGTGCCGCTAGAATTTGCCATTGAGACTGCATATTCAAAACCCATTATCTGAGTGCAAACCATTGATAAGGCTTCGCATTGAGTTGGATTAACTTTACCCGGCATAATAGAACTTCCAGGTTCATTTTGAGGAATAATTAGTTCATATATTCCTGATCTTGGACCAGAAGATAGAATTTTTATATCATTTGAAATTTTAAATAACGCACCTGCTAATATTTTTATCTGACTCATTACTTGAGCTAGACGATCATGTGAGGCCATGATAGAAAAATTATTTTTTGATTTATAGAACATTAGATTAGTATCATCTGAAATTGATTTTATAGACTCTTCACAAAATCCTTTTGGACAATTAATCCCTGTTCCAACTGCAGTTCCTCCCAAAGGTAAAAAATACAATTCATTAAGACTTATAATGATTGCATTCTCAGCATCTTTAAGTTGCTCTGACCATCCTGATAGTTCTTGCCCAAAAGTAAGGGGCACTGCATCTTGAAAATGGGTTCTTCCTATCTTTATGAGGTCTTTCCATTGTTCACTTTTTTTATCAAGGATCTTAGTAAGTTCTCGTATAGTTGGAACTAAATTTTTGATTATTTCATTAACAACTGATATTTGAATAGCAGCGGGAAAAGTATCATTAGTTGACTGAGATTTATTAACATCATCATTAGGATGAATTGGTTGATGACTACCAAGCTCTGAATTTGCTTTTAATGCTGCAATATTTGAAATTACCTCATTAACATTCATGTTTGTTTGCGTGCCACTTCCTGTTTGCCAAACCTTTAAGGGAAACTGTGAATCATGAAGCCCATCAAGTATTTCTGTACATGCCTCTACAATCAAATCTTTTTTTCTTTTATCTATTAACCCTAAATTGAAATTAGCGATTGAAGCAGCTTTTTTTATGAGGGTGAGTGAATAAATTAATTCAATTGGAATTAATTCTTCTCCAATAGAAAAATTTTTTATCGATCTTTGTGTTTGAGCGCCCCACAAAGCTTCGATGGGAACCTCTATTGTTCCCATACTATCTTTTTCAATCCTAAAGTTTTTTGTCATTATTCCTCTGAAAACACTGGTTTAACTTAGATAAGGTTTTCAGTAATCCTAGATACCTAACTTCTCCCATATTACACTTAAATTATTGAGATGAATTGAAGGATTAAAACATCTTTCTAAGTCACTTTGATCAATAAAATCCATTATTTCATTATCTTTCTCTATATTTTGTTTAAAATTCCCATTTTCGGTATTCCACGCATGATGCGCATTTTTTTGTACTAAGCTATAAGCTTTTTCTCTAGACAATCCCTTCTCTACGAGCAAAAGTAAAACTTTCTGACTAAAGATTACACCACCATATATATTTAAATTTTTGAGCATATTTTTTGGATAAACTTCCAAATTGCTTACTATATATTTCATTTCCCTGAGCATAAAATGCAAACAGATTGAGACGTCAGGTAACATGATACGTTCATTTGAACTATGGCTTATATCTCTTTCATGCCAAAGTGGAACATTTTCCAGTGCTGTTAAGACGTGACTCCTCAAAATTCTTGCTAAACCACTTACTCTTTCACTTCGAATAGGATTTCTTTTATGAGGCATGGCAGAACTTCCTTTTTGCCCTTTTGTGAAGCCCTCCTCAACTTCTAAAACATCAGTTCTTTGTAAATTTCTTATTTCAGTTGCGAATCTATCCAGAGAAGCGCCAACTAGTGCAATAGTTTGAACATATTCTGCATGCCTGTCTCTCGATATGACCTGCGTACTTGCTGTATCTGGCTTTAAGCCGAGTAAATCACAAGTTATTTGTTCTACTTTGGGATTCGTATTAGCGTAAGTTCCCATTGCGCCACTTATTTGTCCAATAGCTACAGATTCTTTCAGTGTTAACAATCTTTTTTTGTTCCTTATTATTTCTGCTAACCATCCAGCAAGTTTAAAACCGAAGGAAATTGGTTCACCATGAATTGCATGAGATCTTCCAATCATTAAGGTATTTTTATGCTTCCTTGCTAATAATCTGACTTCATTTTCTAAGTTCTCAATTTCTTCTAATAACAATTCGCAAGAATCTTTTAACTGAAGAGATAAGCCAGTATCAAGTACATCACTACTGGTCATACCAACATGTATATATCTTCCAGAATCTCCTACAAATTCATTCACGCTTGTAAGAAATGCTATGACATCATGTTTAACTTCTTTCTCAATTTCTGTAATTCTAGATTCATCAAACTTTGCATTTGAACGTATCTCTTTCATGGCATTCTCAGGAATTTTTCCAAGGGAAAAATTTGCTTCACATGCAGCTATTTCAACCTTCAGCCAACTCTGGAATTTTGCGCTATCAGTCCAGATTTTCCCCATTTCGGGTAATGTGTAACGCTCGATCACAATTTTTATTAATTATCAATTTAAACTTTATAACCAAAATCGAATTATTGCTCTATACCTTAAAGATGTACTTGCCATTGAAGATATTTGCCTAGATATTATTTTCTTATGTAACATTTTTCTGGCTAATTAAGATAGCTTAAATATAAAAATGTTTGCATTTATTCCTTTCGTGAATAATGGGTAATTTTTTAGTTTTTATTTAAAATTGGAAGGTATTAAAGAATTTGGATCTTAATCTTGTAGAAGTTCATTATTCAGTCTTTTTTTATTGATTAATAGATGATTAAAAAAAGTAGATTAGACCTTTATCTTCTTAAAAGTGGTTTATGTGAAACTCGTCAAAAAGCCCAAGGTTTAATTCTTGCGGGCAAGGTTAGAGATATCAATGGAAAAGTATGGGATAAACCTGGACAACAAGTATTAATTGGATCTGAATTTTTTATTGATTCCGAACCTATGTTTGTATCAAGGGGCGGCGAAAAATTATTTGAGGCATTTAATAAACTTAAAATTAAAGTAAAAGATAAAATATGTATTGACGCAGGAATCTCTACTGGGGGATTTACTGATTGCTTATTGCAACAAGGAGCAAAGTTAGTTTATGGGATAGATGTTGGTTATGGGCAGACTGCATGGAAGATTAGAAATAATCCCAAAGTCATACTTTTTGAACGAACTAATATTCGAAATTTAAAACCTAATGATCTTTTATCTAGAAGTAATAAGTTACCGAATTTTGTGGTTGCTGATTTGTCTTTTATTTCATTAAAGTTAGTTTTTAAATCTATTGGTAATTTATTAGAAGGTGATTGTATTGAGGGAATTTTTTTGATTAAACCCCAATTTGAGGTGGGTAAAGATAAAGTCAGTAAAGGCGGTGTTGTTCGCAATCCTAGATTCCATACTGAGGCAATAGAGTCTGTTATTTATGCTGCTAAGAATTTCAAATGGAATATAAATAATTTGATAGCTTCTCCTCTAGTAGGTCCTGCTGGAAATCATGAATATTTAGCTTGGATGACCCTAGGAAGTCAAGCAAATAAAAGGATTAATAGTGATTATATACAAAATTTAGTAAGAGAAACTCTTTGAATTAAAGAGCTTGTTCGTCTTTGTCGCCAGTTCTAATTCTTACAACAGAATCAATAGATGTGATGAATATTTTTCCGTCACCTATCTCTCCAGTTTTTGCTGCTTCAGCAATTGCATCTATGACTGAATTAACCTTTTCATCTTCTACGACAACTTCTACTTTAAGTTTTTGAAGGAATTCAACAGTAAATTCGGAACCTCTATACCTTTCAACTTGTCCTTTTTGCCTTCCAAAACCTCTTACTTCACTAACTGTCATTCCAACAATACCGGAGTTTACTAATGCAATTTTTACATCCTCCAGCTTAAATGGACGTATGATTGCTTCAATTTTCTTCATGATTAAAGATTGAACATTCCTATTTTAGTTGTTTTTTGGGAAAACATCCAACATTGAAATATCAGAAAAACATTCAATATTAAGGCCTGCATTTGTGGCGTCTTCAATTAAAAGTTGGGAATTTTCTTCAGAAATTATTACTACACTATTTGACAAAGCTTCCCACTGATCATTCTCGAAGTGTGTTTGAAGCCATAACATTCCAAATGCGCTTTTTGGTTGAAGGGATTTATTTAGGTTGTTATCGATAGTTATCAAACAAATGTCCATTAATTTTTCATTGAACTAAACACATATAACCCTTTTGGTCGACATTATGAATGTTACAACTGATACAAAAATAAGATTTAACAGCTTTTGACTTAGTCAATTGTAATACTTAGATTTGTTGATACTTTTGCGAATTTTTATCTTTATATATAGTTTTTATATAGGTTTAGTAAAAAAGTTCTAATAAAAATGAATACAGCTAAATTAGAAGATTCGACTCAAAGACCGCTATATGGTGAAAGAATTATTGAAGAATCAAAAATAATTTGTTTCGATAATCCGAACAAGAAAAGAATTTACGAAATTTCTATTCAGTTACCTGAATTTACATGTAAGTGCCCTTTTTCTGGTTATCCAGATTTTGCAAAGCTAAATATTATTTATCAACCTAATTTGAGAGTCTATGAGTTGAAGTCCTTAAAACTTTATATTAATAATTTTAGAGATATAAAAATATCACATGAGGAAGTTGTGAATAGAATTATGGATGATTTAGTGAATGAAGGTTTACCTCACTGGATACATTTAAACGCTGCATTTAACCCAAGAGGGAATGTTTCTATGCAGTTAGATATTTTTAGTGGGCAGAAAAGAAATTAAAATTTTTTTATTTCTTCTGATAATTTAAAAAATTCTTTTTTAAAACCAACTAGATTTTTATTGCTAAGGCCTCCAATAGATAACTTTTGTGATTCTTTATTTACAAGAATCCATAATTGGTTAGTGGGTATAAGACTTATTATTGTTCCAAAAATTATTAAAATAAAAGAAAAATAAATAAATGGTATAGACGGATCATTTTTTATTATTAAACCACTGCTGGGAATTATTTTTTTCAGAGAAACTGTTGAAGAATTAACTTCTAAAGGAGTGTCATTGATATAGAGATTAATCCCCGAAAGATTTTCTATATTCGAAATTTTAAGTGGACCATTTTCATTATCTATTGTTAAAAGGAAATTTTTTTTAGTCTCTGATCCTAATTCAATTAAAACTCCCCAAACTTGATTACCGATTTCGGGAATTTCCTTTAATTGTAATTGATAAATAATATTATCTATTTCCAAAACAACATTTGATATTGCCCAATCTGCTTGATAAATAGTTAATCCTTTAAACCTGATTGGTTGATTAACTTTGGTGGTTTTTATTTCATTTAGATTTAGATCTTCAGAAGAAAAATTTAATTTTGAAATAAACTGTTTGGGCACTCCATCACTTTCTCGTTCTATAGAAAAATTGACTAATTTTACATTTGCTTTTGAGTTTGTGCTCTCATTAACAAGATCCAAACTTTCTCCAGGCAGTAAATATTGTTCTTTTGTTTGACTCGTAAAACTTCCATATGCTGAACCTATAAGTAAGACTATTAATCCGACATGTACAACTAAAGGACCGATTTTTCCAATTAAACCCCTTCTTGCAGAAATATGACTTTTAAATTTGTATGTTTTCCATCCTCTTTTTTTAAGTAATAAATCTACTTTTGATATATGCTCTCTATCTTCATTGATTGGATAACTTGTAGTTAGTTGCAGTTTGCTTAATTTTTTTTCGCTCTTGTATTCAATCCATTTTAATGAAGCTTTTAATGAAGGGATTTGCCTCCTGAAACTACAAGCTGCTAGAGAAATGCAAAGAAGAATTAATGAAAATAAAAACCAAAAGCTTGTATATATATGATCCAATTGAAGTATTAAGACTTTTTCTCCATCTAAAAATCCAAAAATGGGAGCACTATCGAAATGATCAATATAAAATTTATTACTACTACCTTGAGGTATAAAAGTACCTATGCCGCTTGTAATAGCTATGAAGATTATCAGTGATATGGCGAATCGTAAACTTGATATTTTTAATATTAGATTCTTAAAAATAATCATTTAAATCCAATTTGATAATAAATTTAATAACCCTAGGGAAACTAAAAATAGCCCACTTAAAGTTGGAATTATTTGACTAAATTTTCTAAGCGCTAAAAATTGTTTTAAGTTTTCTGCAGTAGCTCCTGCAACGATTAATGGAGTTACTTGGCCTATCCCAAAGAAGAATAAAAAAATAATAGATATTGTTGGATTTTTAGCTTGCGATACCCAAGCCAGAAGAGTTGCTAAAACTGGAGTAATGCATGGTGAAGAAGCTAGTCCAAAAGTAGTCCCTATGGCAAAAGGTGCGATAAATTTTGGTATTTTATCTTCAATTATTTTTAAATCAGGTCCATTCGGGAACTGAAACTTTAGAATCCCTAGTAAATTTAAACCCATTATTATTGCTATCAAGGCAACGATCGAAGTGTAATAGGATGGGATTTGCCCATATATCCTACCTAAGAATCCACTGGCAGCCCCAAGCGCAACGAGTGAAAAAACGACTCCTCCTGAAAAACTAATAAGTTTAAATTTATTTTTCTCTGTTCCTCCTATATAAGCAATAGTGATTGGTAGTAATGATAATGAGCATGGGCCAAGACTAGTTAAAAGTCCTGCGCTGAAAACCAAAAAAATAGTAAATGGGCCTGGACCATTAAGGCCATTCTGCATAAGCAGATTACCCTTTTGAGATAATTCTGAAATAACTAAATTAAATGATTCGATAGCTTAACTAAAATCTCTTAAATTCTAACTAATTAAGAGTCTTTCGTGTATTAATCATACCTATGAAGCCTGTAGATTCTAATGAACATCTCAGTAACATCCCAGCAATAAAAAATGATGCGATTAATGAATTCCCACCATAACTAATGAAAGGTAGTGGTAAGCCGGTAGTAGGCATAGAGCCTGTTGCTACAGCAATATGCATTATTGATTGACCTATCAACAATACACCACATCCAATAGAAACTAATTTTGTATAGTTGTTCCTGCATTTTAGAGCAATTCTTACAGTTATATAAGAGAAAACTGCGAGAAAAACTAGGAATAAAGTACACCCTAACAAACCAAATTCTTCAGCAAAAATGGCAAAAATAAAATCTGTGTACATAAAAGGTAGGTACTGTAATTTTTGTATAGACAAGCCAAAACCTTGACCGAATAGACCACCTGAACCTATAGCTAATAAACTTTGAACTAATTGAAATCCACTTTCCTGTTGATCTTTCCAAGGATTAAGAAATGAAGTAACTCTAAGTTTTTGATATTCGTTATTGAGTATACTAATACATCCGGTAATAAATCCTAATGAGGCAAATGAGAATAGAGAACTTAGTTTTACGCCCCCACAAAAACCCATTACCCAAAAAAGAATTCCAGTTAATGATGCAGTACTTAAATTAGGCTGCTTTAATATTAGTAAAATTAATAGTCCAAAAGAGAATATTGAAATTAATTTTTTATCATTCTTAATCAGATTCCAATGAGCGAAAAGGTTAGAAGCTTCTAGAATTAGGAAAGGCTTAATTAATTCAGATGGCTGTAGACGTAAATTTCCCAGTACTAGCCATCGTGAAGATCCGTTAACTGTAATTCCAGTAATATTGGTAAGTAATATTAGAAAGAATAAAATAAAAAAAATAATCCTTGAATACTTTAAAAGATTTCTAATGTTTGTATTCAGAACAAAATAAAATAGACCGATTCCTGGAATTGTCCAAATAATTTGTTTTTTTAAGAAGTAGGCCCAATTTCCCATTTCCCTACTAGCCACCCACCAACTTGATGATCCAAGAATACATATTCCTGATATTGACCAAATTCCAATGAGAACAACGAGGATTTTTGACTCATAGGGCCATATCGTCCAAGGTAAGGGAAAAATAGACTCTATTAAATTGCTTAGATTTTTTAAATTGCTTAGATTTTTTTTGTAATTAGAACTAAAGGTTTTTTTTCTTTTAGAAATTCTTTTATATTTTATTTTTTCTTGACTTCTCTCCAATTTTTTAGATGTATATGTACTATTGAGACGTTTAATTTAGATTTTGCCAAGTCTATTATTAACGTTTTAGAGTGTTAAAGCAATTAATAAATATGACTTTTCATAAATTTTATTTTTGAAGAATAAAGTAAAAAATGGTCTACAAATTCACGATAAATCTTAAGAATTAATTTTTTATAGAAAAAAACTAGCTAAAAGGTACCTCTCCGTGATAGATTCCGTGAGTTTATATACTTACTTCAAACCATTTAGAGAGGGTTTCTAAACTATGTTCACATCAGTGGACTCAAATAGAAAAAAACTTGAGCATCCTTCTAATGAGAATGTTCAATTTCCTCAATCCCTGAATAATTCGATCATTAAAGAAAGTAAATCTGGCATTGCCAATCAAATAGATAATTTGCTTTCTCAAAATGATGAATATACAAAATTGCAACTAACAATTTTTGGAATTACTTTTATTGTCTCTATTTTATTAGCGTCAATAACTGGAATTTTTCTTGGAGTTACTTTTGGTTTTAGTATTTTTACAGGTGCCATTGCCGGCATTTTTTACCTACGTTTGCTTGCCAAAAGTATAGGGAAACTTGGTAGAGAATCATCAGGTGTATCAAAATTGCAACTATTAGTTCCAGTTTGCCTCTTTATTTTTGCGAGCAAGCTAGGATCTTTGGATATTTTTCCTGCAATGATAGGTTTTTTCATTTACAAGCCTTCACTAATTCTTTATTTTTCACGTTCTTAAGTAAATTTTTATTCAAAACAAATGTTTTTTAATTCCTTGCTAACAAATTTTGCAGCGTTAGAAGTTGGTCAACATCTTTATTGGCAAATTGGAAATATCAGACTTCATGGGCAGGTATTTTTAACATCTTGGATTTTATTAGGAGCTTTACTAGTTTTTATTTCCTTAGGAACTAAAAAAATGGAAAATGATCCTAAAGGCCTTCAAAATTTGCTTGAGTTTCTCTGGGATTACATAAGAGATCTTGCTAGGACGCAAATAGGTGAAAAAGTTTATAGAGATTGGATGCCATTCATAGGCACTTTATTTTTATTCGTCTTTGTTAGTAATTGGGGCGGAGCTTTAATTCCTTGGAGATTGATTAAATTACCAAGTGGAGAATTAGGAGCACCTACTGCAGATATAAATACAACGATAGCTTTAGCTTTGTTGGTGTCACTTTCTTATTTCTATGCAGGATTAAGCAATAAGGGTTGGAGATATTTCGAATATTATGTTCACCCAACTCCGATTATGCTTCCTTTCAAAATTCTAGAGGACTTTACGAAACCTTTATCACTCTCTTTCAGGCTATTTGGAAATATTTTGGCTGATGAACTTGTTGTTGGTGTTCTAGTCTTTTTAGTTCCTCTAATCCTCCCGATACCTGTTATGTTCCTAGGATTATTTACTAGTGCAATTCAGGCATTGATTTTCGCAACTTTAGCCGCCTACTATATCGGAGAAGCTGTTGAAGAACATCATTAGCTTACTTCTAATACATTCAGACGCTTTTACAAAGGGTCTGTAATCTGCCAAAATATCTAATCGCGTAGGTCTGAAAATATCAGACCCATTCTTATAAAGAAAGGATGTCCAAGCGTGTATGACAACAATGATTATCACAAGTATTAAGCTCTTTTTTTCAAAATTATGGATTCGATTACTTCCGCTGCATCAGTCGTAGCTGCTGGTTTAGCAGTTGGTCTAGGTGCTATTGGCCCAGGTCTTGGACAAGGTAACGCAGCTCAAGGTGCTGTTGAGGGTATTGCCCGTCAACCAGAAGCTGAAGGAAAAATCAGAGGAACTCTTCTTTTATCTTTCGCTTTCATGGAGTCATTAACAATTTACGGATTAGTTGTGGCTTTGGTACTACTTTTTGCGAATCCTTTTTCCTAAAAGTTAATATTGCTTCTAATCCCTTATTAGCAATATTTAAATTTAATTTTTTAACTTCAACTGAATCATATGTTGGCCTTTAATTTTTTTGGTGCTACAGAGGGTGGATTATTTGATATAAATGCCACTTTGCCTCTAATGGCGATACAAGTAGTTGCTCTTACTTACATATTAAATTCTCTATTTTTTAAGCCTGTAGGCAATATCGTAGAAAAAAGAGAAAAGTTTGTAAGTAATAATATTATTGAGGCCAAAAATAAACTTTCTGAGGTTAAAAAATTAGAAGCTGATTTATTAACTCAGCTTCAAAGTGCTCGTTCAGAAGCCCAAAGAATTGTGAGCGAAGCTGAGGATGAGTCTGACAAGCTTTATAAAGAAGCACTAGAACTTGCTAACAATGAAGCAAATGCTTCAAAAGAAAAAGCAAGACTAGAAATTGAAAGTCAGACATCTGCTGCGCGTGATCAACTTTCTAAACAGGCTGATGATCTAAGCGAACTTATTGTTAATAGATTGATTCTAGAAAAATGAATTTAACTCTTTTAGCTACAGAAGGTTTTGGATTAAATTTCAATTTATTCGAAACTAATATCCTTAATTGGGCTGTAGTAGTTTTCGGTCTTTATAAGTTTTTGCCTGGTTTCCTAGGGAAAATGCTTCAAAAAAGGAGAGAAGGAATCCTTCTTGAATTAAAAGATGCTGAAGATCGACTCCTAAATGCAACTCAAGCTTTAGAAAAGGCGAAGAAAGATTTATCTTCAGCAGAAGAAAAAGCTTCTCAAATAAAAGCAGATTCCCTTAAAAGATCTGAATCAATCAGAATGGAAAGTGAGAAAAAAGCGATAGAGGAGATGGCACGAATTAAACAAAGTGCAATCTCTGATGAGAGCTCTGAAACATCCAGAGCAATTTCTCAACTTCGAAAAGAAGCTGTTGAACTGGCAATAAAGAAAGCATTGGATTCTCTCCCAAATCGACTTGATAAAACAACACAAGAAAATTTGGTAACTCAATCTATTAATAATATTGAGGTGAACTAATGCCACTTTTAAATTCAGTTACTACACCATACGCCGAAGCATTACTTCAAGTTGTGAATGAAAATTCACAAACTGAAGAGATGGTTTCTGAGGTTAAACAACTCTTGGAATTAATAAATGATTCCCCTGAATTGGAGAAGGCACTATCCTCTCCCATTTTAGAGACAGATGCTAAGAAGAAAATCATTATTGAAATTTTTTCAAATAAGGTTAATTCTTCTTTACTAAATTTCTTAAAATTATTAGCCGATAGGCAAAGAATTGGAATCCTTACTTCAATTCTTGATAGGTTTTTAGAGATTTACCGAGAAAATAGTAATATTGCTTTGGCAACTGTTACTTCTGCAGTCGAGCTTACTGATGAACAGAAAGGTTTAATTACCAAAAAGATCATCAATATTGCTGGTACAGAAAAATTAGAACTTGTAACTAAAGTCGACCCATCTCTTATTGGTGGTTTCGTCGCCAGTGTAGGATCAAAAGTAATTGATGCTTCTCTTGCTTCACAAATTAGAAAACTTGGCTTAACTCTTTCCAAGTAACTTTTAAATCAACCTTAAATTCTTAAATCCATGGTATCTATACGCCCTGATGAAATCAGTTCAATCTTAAAACAACAAATAACTGATTATGACCAATCTGTAAGTGTTAGCAATGTAGGAACTGTTCTGCAAATCGGTGATGGCATTGCAAGAATATATGGCTTAGATCAGGTCATGGCAGGTGAGTTGTTGGAATTTGAGGATGGTACCGAAGGTATAGCATTAAATCTCGAAGATGATAATGTTGGAGCCGTTTTAATGGGAGAGGCACTTGGTGTCCAAGAAGGAAGTAACGTTAAGTCCACAGGGAAAATCGCATCTGTTCCAGTTGGTGAAGCAATGCAGGGGAGAGTTGTTAACCCTCTTGGACAACCAATTGATGGGAAAGGGGAAAT
Source organism: uncultured Prochlorococcus sp. (assembly GCA_902558895.1). Lineage (GTDB taxonomy): Bacteria > Cyanobacteriota > Cyanobacteriia > PCC-6307 > Cyanobiaceae > Prochlorococcus_A. The sequence continues at coordinate 1,924 of CACEFS010000012.1, read as the reverse complement.
TCCCACAAGTGATACTAGGTTGATTGAAGAAATGGCTCCTGGAATAATCAAGAGAAGATCAGTTCATGAACCAATGCAAACAGGTATCACATCCATTGATGCAATGATTCCTGTTGGAAGAGGTCAAAGAGAATTAATTATTGGTGATAGACAAACTGGAAAATCTGCGATTGCTATTGACACAATAATCAACCAAAAAGGTCAAGACGTAGTTTGTGTTTACGTAGCTATTGGTCAGAAGTCAGCATCAGTAGCAAACATCGTAGAGGTCTTAAGAGAGAGAGGAGCCCTAGATTATACCGTTGTCGTTAGTGCAGGAGCTTCAGAACCAGCTGCTTTGCAGTACTTAGCACCCTATACTGGTGCAGCAATTGCTGAACATTTTATGTATCAGGGTAAAGCAACGCTTGTTATTTACGATGATCTAACAAAACAAGCTCAGGCTTATAGACAAATGTCTCTTCTTTTAAAAAGACCACCAGGAAGAGAGGCTTATCCTGGAGATGTATTTTACTTACACAGTAGATTACTAGAAAGAGCTGCAAAACTTTCTGATGCAATGGGAGGGGGTTCTATGACAGCTCTCCCAATTATTGAAACTCAGGCAGGGGACGTTTCTGCTTACATTCCAACCAATGTTATTTCAATCACAGATGGCCAAATATTCTTGAGTGCAGATTTATTTAACTCAGGATTAAGACCAGCTATTAATGTTGGTATTTCTGTTAGCCGTGTTGGAGGAGCCGCTCAGACAAAAGCAATTAAAAAAATTGCAGGAACTTTAAAATTAGAACTCGCACAGTTTGATGAACTAGCTGCCTTTTCTCAATTCGCATCTGATCTTGATGAAGCAACTCAGCAACAACTTGAAAGAGGCAAAAGACTAAGAGAGTTATTAAAGCAACCTCAATTCTCTCCCCTAAACCTTGCAGAACAAGTTGCAGTTGTTTATGCAGGAGTTAAAGGTCTTATCGATGAGGTTCCTGTTGAAGATGTTACTAAATTTGCAACGGAACTTAGGGAATACCTAAAATTAAATAAATCAGAATTTATAGAAGAGATTCTTAAAGAAAAGAAATTAAATGATGGATTAGAAGCAACACTAAAAGAAGTGATAAATGAAGTTAAATCATCAATGCTTGCCACAGTTTAAATTTATTTAGGAGATACCATGGCAAATCTTAAAGAGATTAGAGATCGAATCGTTTCCGTTAAAAATACAAGAAAAATAACGGAGGCCATGAGACTTGTTGCAGCTGCAAAAGTTAGGAGAGCTCAAGATCAAGTTCTTAAGAGTAGACCTTTTGCAGATAAACTTGCACGGGTCTTAGAAAATATTCAATCAAGAGTAAAATTTGACGCTGTCGATTCTCCTCTATTATCTAAGAGAGAAGTAAAGAGCATCAGCTTGGTTTGCATAACTGCGGATAGAGGTTTATGCGGTGGTTACAACACAAATATAATAAAAAAGGTAGAAATAAGATATGCAGAATTAGTCAAACAAGGGTATCAGCCAAATTTAATTTTGGTAGGGAAGAAAGCTATTGGATATTTTCAAAATAGAAAGGATAGATATGTAATTAAAAGTACTTTCAAAGAACTAGAACAGGTACCTACAGTCAAGGACTCTGAAGGAGTTACAAATGAGATTTTAGCCGAATTTCTTTCTGAAAATTCTGATAGGGTGGAAATTATTTACACAAAATTCATCACTTTAGTTAGCTGCGCCCCTGTCGTTCAAACACTATTGCCACTCGACCCTCAAGGAATTGCTGAGGAAAATGATGAAATTTTTAGGTTGACTACAAAAGATAGTAAGTTACTTGTTGAAAAATCAAATATTGAAAAAAGTGATTCAGAGAAGTTGCCATCGGATATTGTTTTTGAACAAAGTCCTGATCAACTATTAGATTCGTTATTACCA
>CACEFS010000011.1 GCA_902558895.1 uncultured Prochlorococcus sp. | reverse complement strand
TTTAAACATGAAACCGTTAATAATTTTAGAAATGGCTAATAATCATTCAGGAGATTTAAGCCATGGAAAAAAAATCATAGATACTTATTCTGAAATTTGTAAAAATTATAAAGATCAATTTGATTTCGTTTTTAAATTTCAATACAGGGATTTAGATACGTTTATCAGAAAAGATATGGCAGGTGATTTTACAATTCCTCTTATCAAAAGATTTTCCGAGACTAAACTTTCAAAGGATGAATTTAAAGAACTTATTTCTTTTTGTAATTTAAAAAAAATGGGAACGATGGTAACCCCTTTTGATGAGAACTCAGTTAATACTCTTGTTGAACATGATGTAGATTTTATAAAAATAGCAAGTTGTTCATTTGGGGATTGGCCTTTATTAGAGAAAATTGCTAGTTGTAATAAGAAAGTTGTTGCATCATGCGCCGGCGCTAATGAAGAAGTTGTAGAACAAGTTGTTTCATTCTTTCAAAATAGAAATATCTATTTTTTATTACAGCATTGTGTTGGGGAGTATCCTACTCCCTATGAAAATCTTAATGTAGCCCAAGTTAATTATTTAAAAAATAAATTCCCCAATATTGATATAGGTTTTTCTTCTCATGAAGATCCTTCTTCTATAGATATTGCTCCATTGGCATTAGCACTTGGGGCTCGGTCTTTTGAAAAACATGTTGCTGTAGAAACGAAAAATATCAAAAAAAATAAATATTCGACTTCTCCAGAAGAATTTTTAAATTGGATAAAACAATTATCTAAATCAATCGAAATAATGGGTGAATCAAAATTTAGATATAGTCCTTCTAGTAACGAATCTGATAGCTTAAGGAAATTGCAAAGAGGAGTCTTTGCAAAGAAAGACTTAAAAGTTGGTGATATAATTAGTGCTGATGATATTTATTTTGCCTTTCCTCCTTCAGAAAATCAATTAACAGCTAACAACTTAAGTAAATACAAACATTATTCATTAAAAGAAGATATTTTTAAAGATGAACCTGTTTTCTTGGAAAGAGTAAATCTCGAAAATTCTCGAGTAAAAGTTTTAGAGATTGCCACAAAAGTAGTAGCTCTTCTAAAAGAGTCAAAAATTACATTCCCTAAATTTGCAGACCTTGAAATATCTCATCATTATGGGATTGAACAATTTTTAAAATTTGGCCTAACTATGATTACTGTAGTTAATAGAGAATATTGTAAAAAAATTTTAATACTTCTACCTGGTCAATCCCATCCAGAACAATACCATAAGCAAAAAGAAGAGACCTTTCATGTCCTTTGGGGAGAAGGAACTATAATTCTCAACGATGAGAGTCGCAAAATGAATGTTGGCGATGTAATTATTGTAGAACCAGAAACAAGACACTTTTTTAGTACAGAGAATGGTATTGTTATTGAGGAAATTTCTTCGACCCATATTAAAGAAGATTCTTTTTATACTGATGAAGAAATCCACAAAAATAAAAACAGAAAAACTTACTTAACACATTGGAGAATTTTTTAGTGATTAAGTTGAGTGATTTAGTATTTGAATTTATAGCTAATAAAAATATTTCTCAAGTTTTTATGCTCCCAGGGGGCGGAGCTATGCATTTGGTAGATTCTTTAGGAAGAAACAAGAATTTAAGGTATATTCCAATGCATCATGAACAAGCAGTTGGAATCGCAGCAGAATATTACGGTAGGATTGAAGAAAAACCTGGTGTTGCTTTGGTAACCACTGGACCAGGGGCTACTAATATAATTACACCTTTTGTTGGAGCGTGGATAGAATCGGTTCCTTTAATTGTTTTTTCTGGTCAAGTTAAAACACCAGATATTATGAAAGCTGATGCTGGAATAAGGCAATCAGGAGTTCAAGAAGTAAATATAATTGAAATGGTAAAAAATCATTCTAAATATGCGATCACAGTATTAAATCCATTAAAAATAAGATACCACTTGGAAAAGGCTTTTTACCTTATGAATGAGGGGAGAAAAGGCCCCGTCTGGATTGATATACCCTTAGATGTTCAAGCTGCGAAAATACCCGAATGGAATCAACTAGAGAGTTTTTCTAATAGTAAGCTTGAGAATATAGGATTAACAAAAGAACTTACACAAGAAACAAAGAATTGTTTAGATGACTTCTATCAAAAACTAAAAATTTCAAAAAGACCTATTGCATTATTTGGTCATGGTTGTAGGTTATCCGGCTCATATAATCTAGTAAGTAAATTAATAGATCACTTATCTTTACCTTCTGTATTTACTTGGAACTCCTCTGATTTATTGCCGTTTGATCATAATCTCTATATAGGAAAGCCTGGGAATGTCGCCCTAAGAGCTCCAAATATTGCAATCCAAGCTTCAGATATTTTTATCTCCTTTGGAGCAAGACTAGATAATATTGTTACCGCTTATGACCCATTAAATTTTGCAAGAAATGCCTTAAAAAAATACGTTATTGATATAGATCAATCTCAGTTGAATGAATGTAAATTACTGGAGGCAAATAAAATATGTTGTAACTTCAAGATGGTAGCAGAATATCTTCTGAAAAAGGAAAGTTTGCAACCATTTGAGAGTTGGCAAAATCATTGCGTATATCTCAAAAATAAATTTTCAATTTGTGATGGAGATATTCCAAGCAATAAAAATCATATTACCCATTTTGAAATTATCGATTCACTTGGAGAGTTGATACCTGAAAATAGTCTTATAGTTACTGGAAGTTCTGGACTCGCAATTGAGTCTTTTTATACTGGATTTAAAAATAAAAAAAATCAGAGAATATTATTAACTTCAGGTTTAGGAGCAATGGGCTATGGATTGCCAGCATTCATAGGAGGATGTTTTTCGAATCGATATAAAAATAAATTTCTTATAGAAAGTGATGGAAGTTTACAACTAAACATACAAGAATTTGCTACTCTTTCACAAATTAATCAAAACTTTAAGATTATAGTTTTAAATAATAATGGATATACTTCAATTAGAGTAACCCAAGATGGATATTTTAAAGGTAATAGAGTGGGTTCTGATAAGAAAAGTAAGTTATTTATGCCAGATTTAAAAGAAATTTGTAATTCTTATGGATTAAACTATGTAGCTATAAATAAAAGTAATTTTCATTTGCTAGATAAATTTTTACTATCACCTGAACAAATATTAATTGATGTTAATTTAATTGAGAATGAAAAATTATGGCCCAAAGTTGCTGCAATTCAAGAGGAAGATGGAAATATGACATCTATGCCCATTGAAGATATGAGTCCTCTTCTTGAAATGGATGATTTAGAGAGTTCTCTCCTATATTGTAAGCTATCTGAAAAAAGTATTAAGGCAAGAAAAGAAGAAGGATTATGAAATTTACTCATTCTAAACCTTTGTTTATAGTTGGAAGTGGAAGAAATGGGACTAGGTCTATTTTTCGAATGTTACGAGGGAATTCAAAAATTGAAGCCCATCATGAATATATGTGCGAGAACATTCAAAAAATATCTTGTTTGTATTCTATGGGCTGTATCTCAAAAGAAGAATGTAAAGAAGAAGTTTTTCGACATTATTTTTCAGCTATAAATTATTCAAGAAAAGAAATATGGTTAGATTCATCTAATAAAGCATCATGGATTATTGATATTTTGGCCGAGGTTTTTCCAGATTCAAGATTTATTCATTTAATAAGAGATCCTAGGAGAGTCGTACCAAGTTTTTACTATAAATTAAGAGAAGAAATGTACGATGATGAATCCGTAAGATGTTTGGCCGGTTGGATAAATAATGGAATGAATAAAAATGAAATCCCTCCTTTAGAAAAAAAGTATTGGTGGAAATTGAAAACTAACAATAGTATTATTGATGAAAATGAAATATCTTTATCAAGATTTGAAAAAGTATGCAGACATTGGCTCGAAATTAATAAATGTATAGATAGTTCTCTTTTAAAGATTTCCAAAGATAGATATTCTGTTTTTAAGCTGGAAGAATTGGTAAAATCAAAAGAAGCATTGAATCTATTATTAGAATTTTTAGATTTGGATCCTACTAATTATTATTTTGATTTTCTTCAAAAACCAAGAAATGTTTTCCTCCCATTGGAATTTAACTGTACAAAGAATCAAGAAACAATTTTAAAAAGAATTTGTGAAGAAAAAGGGTCTGAATATGGATATGATCTTGAAAAAAAACTACCCTTAATAAATTATTAGGATGGAAAAATTATTTTGTGACAGTTGTAAAACTTTTGATAAACTTTTAAGTTTTTATACTCCCATAAAATCTCAAAGAGGTGCAGAAGTTTTTATATGTGAATCATGTGCTTTAGTTCAGACGAAATATAATCTTTATAATTCAAAAAATCTTGGAATTAAAAAAACAATAAGCACAGATGCCAATTGGGGTAATGTAAGACATGGTAAAGGTATTAGGTTCACAGATGCTAAGTCATATTTAGAACCAATCTTAGATGCATTTAAACCTAAAAATATTCTCGATATAGGTTCAAATAGAGGGGACTTTATCAAATTTATCCTAACTAAAAATTATGTTAATTTTGTTTCTGGTGTAGAGCCTGATAGGACTTTGCAAAGTGAATATGTTGATTATTATGAAGCATCAAATTTAGAAGTTATTTGGGAGAAATTTGAAAATGTAAAATTTCATAAAAAATATGATTTCATATATTCATGTCAAACACTGGAACATGCTAATTCCGCTGATGAAATGATTAGAAAAAGTTATGAAGTATTATCAGAAAATGGACTTATGTATGTAGAAGTACCAGAAATTAATATTATTGAAGATAATAGAGGTGTAGAAGAATTTTTCATTGATAAACACTCTTTCCATTTCTCATATACTACTCTTATAAATCTTGCACAAAAAAATGGATTTGAAGTTGTCAGAAACTTTGAAAGTGATATCTATAACATAAAAATATTATTTAAAAAAGGTTTAAAGAAAATAAATTTAAAACAAGAAAAAGCTGTACTAATGTTTCCAAAGATTAATCGATATAAATCTATAATTCCAGAAAATAGAAAAATTCTTAAGAAAATAGTTGAACTGAAATTATCTCCTTTAGCAAAAAAACAAAAAGTAGCTTATTGGGGAGCTAATAGAATTTTTGATTCTTTAGTGAAATATGGAAATTTATCAAAAAATGATGTTTACATGCTTGTTGATACTCATATGTATGGAAAATTAGATGCAAGTAATGGTTTCAGAATAGATCATCCAGATTATTTAAGAGTTAATGAACCAAATGTATGTGTTATTCTTGCAAGATCTTCTGAAGAATATCTTGCTAAAGTTGCTTATGAGATGGGCATAAGGCATATTCTTAAATATTCTGAGCTTTTTGACCAAATAAATATAAAATAATGAATATTTTCCTTACAGGCTGCACTGGTTTTTTAGGAAAATCATTATTGAGATCTCTTTTAAATAATGCGGAATATAGGAAATATAACTTCTATGTTCTTTGTAGAGATCCTATTAATCTTGATTTGGAAATATCTTTCTTATTAAAAAAATTAAAGGCAAAGATAATTGTTGGAGATTTGGAAAAAATGACGTTTCCAAAAGTTTCTATAGATATTATATTTCATGCTGCAGCTGATACTAATAAACAAGCTTTTAAATCACCCAGTAAACTATTTAGAACAGTATCCATATCAACAGAAAGAATTTTATATTTAACAAAGATTTCTAATTGCAAGAAGCTTATTTTTGTAAGTTCTGGAGCAGTATATGGTGCTTTAAATGAAAGCCAAATACTAAGTGAGAAAAATTGTTTAAGTCAATTTAATTTAAATGCTTGTTCTGATTATTATGGCCTTGCAAAGGCATTTCAAGAAAACTATTTTTCTACAAATTTTAAAAATACTTATAATTTAAGACTTTTTTCATTTGCTTCTCCTGATTTTAAAAAATCTCATTCTGCAATTTTTTCATTTTTTAAATCATCTTTAGAAAGTAAAAAAATAACTCTCAATAGTGATGGTTTATCTAAAAGAACTTATCTTTCTTCAAGAGGTTTAAGTCATTATTTATTGTCATTTATTTTTAAAAATGATATTCCGCCAGGTACTTATAATATTGGTGGAACCGAGGTAATTAGTATTTTAGAAATTGCAAAGAAAATAGCTATCTTGACAAAAAGCGAATTAATTTTTGATAAAGAAATTAAAGAAAATAATAAAGTCTTGAGGAGAAACTATGTACCCTGCATGAAAAAAACTCATGAATATTTGAGACCTTGGGCAGAATCAATTGATCAAATAATTCAGGATTACTATACAAAAATAATTAATTTTGAAGATAAGGATCAATTTTTATGCCAAAAAGAATTTCTTAAAGAATGGTCTTTAAACATACCTAAAAAGAAAAAATATGTAATTGATATAGATGGTATCATTGGTACTCTTATAGATGACAATGACTATAGTAAATCAAAACCATTGCTTGATAATATAAAAGGAATTAATAAACTCTATGATGAAGGAAACGAGATCATTTTATTTACTGCTAGGGGGTATGAGTCTGGTATTGATTGGAGTAAATTAACTAAAGAGAGATTTAAAGATTGGGGACTTAAATATCATTTATTAAAATTTGGAAAGCCTAGTGCAGATTTCTATATTGATGATAAGTTAATCTCTCCAAATTTTCTTTCTGAATAAATAAATTAAAATTATTTTTTTGATTTAGGCTTCAACCTTAAATTATTTCTTACTAAAAAATATAAATTTAGCATCAAATTAATTACCAATAAGCCATAGGAGAAATTAATTTTTACCGAAATCATATAAGCTAATAATAGAATTATGCTTATTGAGAAATATAGAATAAAAACTTGTTTTTGACTGAAGCCCAAATTAATTAATTTATAATGTAAATGACTTCTGTCAGGAAAAAAAGGAGATTTTCTCTTGATTAGTCTTCCAAATATTACTTGGATCATATCTATAATAGGTAAGAAGAGAATAATTAAAACAGGTATAAAATCAATATTGTTTTCATAATTAGTGAATCCCATTAAAGAGAGAGAGGCTAATGAAAAACCTATTAGAAAAGAACCACTATCACCCATAAAAATTTTTGCCGGATGAGAATTAAGAGAAAGAAAACCTACGCAACTGCCTGCTAAAATGGCTGATAAGGTGGCAACCAAAATATTATTGTTATTTAATGCAATTATCCCAATTCCTACAAATGAAACAGATGATACACCAGATGCTAAACCATCTAGTCCGTCTAACCAATTAATTGCATTAGTAATACCCATAATCCAAAAAATTGTAAAGAAAAAACTTACAAAAGGATCTAAATTGCCTGAAATAAAAAAATCATAGCTTTCAATTCTTAAACCTAAAAACCAAATAATTGCTGCGATAATTCCCTGCGCTGCAAGCCTTGGCCAAGGTGATAATCTATAAATATCATCTGATAAACCAATTAAAAAATAAGTAATCAAACCAAAAAAGAATATTGATATATCCTTTGTTGCATTACCTGAACTATTGATTTCAAAAAAGTTAAATGCAAAAATATTTAATAATAATAAGGATAATAAACATGATATAAAAATTGCTATCCCCCCTAATCTGGCAGTGGGTTTATCATGCCTTCTTCTAGCATCAGGTTTATCTAATAAACCAAAATAAGAACTTAATCTATTTATTAAAGGAGTAATTAAAAATGTAAAGAAAAAAGATATAAAAAAAGGTAAATACACAACTAATTCAAAATATATTTTTATTATACAATTGAATAAAAATATTAAAAATGTACTAATAAAAAAAATACTAATCAGGGGGTAGTTACTAATATTTTATATTTAACAACAAAGTAATTTTTATTTTATTATCTTTTTTTCAGTAATTCCAATCAGGCATTTTCCTTGAATTATCTAATGATGTAATTTTAATAGTTTTAGCAAGTTGAATATTTCGTGATGATTATTTGATATTACAATCATAATTCTTTTAATTGATTTTAAAATTCTTTTCAAATCTCAAAAAGTAATTCAAATCCATCATCATGAATTTTGATCAAAAGATTAAACATATTTTACTCATTAAAGATCTCTTCAATAGTAGAGACTTTAATATCTAAAGATTTTAAAGTTGTTATTTTTTGCAAATTGAGTTTTTAAAAATTCATTATTATTTAAAAAATTTAAAATCTTTTCTTAAATAATTAGTAAATTCTCCAAAAGATTCTTTCTGACATTATTTTTCGGGATTTAAGATTAATATGTGAAGTCTCAAGAGCAAAAAGTTGGCTATTTCTGAAAGTAGATCCTCAAATAATTGAGTCAATTATATAATTTTAGTTCCAAATTCTAAAACCTTTGAAGAATAAAAAATTAACTTTTTAAAAAATTTTAATTTTGTAAGATTCCATTTTTAACAATAGAAATAGTAACCTTATTGAATCCATAATTTGGGAAAAATTTTTTTTCAGACCATAAAAATATCTATTCTTATACCTTATTTTCTCAATTTTTTTAATATTAAAGATCTTAAAAACTTTATTTTTTTCAATTCATCTTTATAGTTAAAATTTTTAATAAAAAAAATGAAAGATAAATTATTTATTTTATATATGCTATTTAGTAGTTTAATTTGCCGAAATAATAAAAAATTAAGTTCTAATAATAAAAATTTCTTTCATTATTTATTTTTATTTAGAATTGTTCTATTACATTTTTTGGTGTATCATTAACTCAGTTTTTAAATATTGTATATATAAATAAATTGAAAAATGATAATAATTTATTAGATATATCTGTCTATATCACTGTCAGAAATGAAGCACATAGAATCGAAGCATGTTTAATAAGACTATCATGGGCAAAAGAAGTTATTATATTCGATAAAGAGTCAACAGATAATACTGTAGATATTTGTAAGAGATTGGGTGCTGTAGTGAAGAAAATTCCAAATACATATAGGACTGAAAAATTAATTAAACTTTTTAAGAAAACCGGTTCTTGTAAATGGTGTTTATTCTTAACGGCATCTGATTTAGTAGGAGAGAATCTCAAAAATATTATAGAAAATTCTATTAGAAGACCTGGAGTAAAGGCGATTTCATTACCACACCTCTCTTATATGTTTGGTAGTTATTTTTCAGTAAATCCTTTTTCAAAAAACACAAAAGTATTACTTATCAAAAGAGAAAATGTTTATTTAGCTGATAAGATTCATACTGAAGTTGGATTTTTGAATAAAGAAATTTTTAAAATATCACAACCTAAAATATCTGACCATGATTCTTATATTTTACATCTTTCTAATGAAAATGCTTTAGATTTCTTTAAAAAATTCCCTCGATATTTAGAAGCAGAGGCTTTTTCGTGCAAGGATTTAAATATTAAACAATTAGTAATTTTGTTTATTAAAAATATTTTTAATGCTTTAATTTTAAGGCCAACTTATGTTTTTGGAATAAGAGGTCTCATATACACTACAGCATATTTATCTTATATCTTTGCAAAATTCTCAGTTTTGGCATCAAATAAACTTAAAGAAAATAATCCGCATTTGTATAAACCCTATGTTGAAATTAGAAATCAGAATAACAAAAAATCATAGAATTTTTAATAAATTTTTATTTAATTTATAAGAGCAAAATGAATTACAATGAAACATTACCTTAGTCAAGAAGTATAGATTATGCTAGAAAAGTATGAGATAAAAAAACTGGATTAAACTTAAGTATGAATTTAATTCCATATTTTATTTTCTTTAAATTCTTACTCCATAGTACTTAAAATTATAAAAGGCAATTAATAATGAAATTTAAGTTTAATCCATTAATATTTAGGATTCAAAAGAAAGGAGGTATAACTACATTATGGAGTAGTCTTTTGGATTTTGATAAAAATAATAAATTAGGGAATAAAATTCCTGAAAACTTTTTGGGCGATGATATTGAGATCTCAAAACCATCTAGATTTATTTATGCAATAAAAGATGATTTTTATTTAAATTCTTATCACACAATTAAAATTGGTCCTGGCTTAAGCTTATGTGTTTGCCATGATTTGATGGAAGAAAGAAAGATAGGATTAAGAAGTCTTTTAAAGCGTATTTATATATATTTATCATATCTTTCGGCTGATAAAATCGTATGCGTTTCAGATAAGACATTTAATGAATTCTCAGAGTTTTATCCGAATTTAATAAATAAGTGTTGTGTAATTTTAAATCCTCTACCTTCAGACTATATTGAGTTTAAGCCAAAAATTCCCAATCTTAAAAGTAAAGATAAGTTTTTATTTCTTTATGTTGGGAAACGAAATGGAGAAAAGAATTTTGATGAGGGTTTGAAAGCTTTATGTGATAGCAAAATAAAAAACTTTAATCTAATTTGCGTTGGTTCTGCATTTACAAAAAAAGAAATTAGTAGTTGGAAAAAATTAATAGATCAAGGAAAATTATCTTGTCTTGTTAATGTTAGTAATGAAGAGTTAATATCTCTATATTCTAAGGCAGATTTTTTGTTTCTACCATCTAGAGACGAAGGCTTTGGTTTACCGATTATTGAAACACTTTGTATAGGCACCCCTTTAATAATCTTATATCAAAAAGCGGTCTCAATCATTGATTACTGTTGCTATGTCGAGCTAAAAAGTGAAACTAATTGCGAGGATTTACATAAATTTTTAGAAAAATGGATTTATATTGCTCCAAAAATTTCTAATAAGATTAAAAATAAATTTGATCTTAATATTATAAAGTCAAATTATAGAGAACATATTCTTAATTTAATTAATTCTTAGCAGGAAAGTTTTTAGAAATTCTAAGAAACAAGAATTGCTTGAATATATTTCATTGGTTTTTTAATAGTTTGATTTTTGAAAAAAATTTCATAAAATTTGCAATAATCAATATATAAATACAAATTTTTATAAAGGGAAAAATATCATTTCTTAATGTCAAGATTAAATTGGAAATAATCAAAGGATAAGTTGCTGCAATAAGTGATGCAGATCCTAAATTGGCAAGATTAATAGCGATCATTCTTGTTATTAAAACACCTATAATAAATAATATTAAATAAGTAAATTCTCCAAAATTTGCGTAAAGCTCACCTAAAAAAGAAAAGCCTCCTCCAAAAACTCCGGAAAGTTCTGAAATATATTGATAATAATATGATTGACTACCCTGAATATCAAGTAGATTTCTAAAGACTGAGGGAATTAAGATATATAGTTTTGATAAGAATGTAAAACCATCTGAGAATATCAACAATTTATCGTTAACTATATTCGTAGAAATAAGATTGGCTAAAGTAAAAGAATATTCATACTGAAATATAGATGAGACAATATCTTTGAAACTTAAGTTGTATAAATCAACTCTGAAAAGTAGTAATAAATTTGGAATTATTGAAAATAAAATTAGAACTAAAATATATTTAAGCTTGATTTTATTTTTGTTCCATAAGAGATATGTATACAATAATGTAAAAAATAATTCGAATATTATTGATCTAGTTTGAAGAATTAAACATGAAAAAATATAAATGATAGATAAGGCTAGTGTATAAGTTCTTTGTCTAGCTTTGAAGAGATCGCTAATTTTGTAATTAAGTAGGTTGTATGATATATAAATTAAAGTTATATATCTGAGGTCAAAAATAGCTGTTTTAAATGTACTTTGTGCTCTCGATTCAGCAATTAATCCATATCCTGTTAGTTCAAAAAATAAATTTAATGAAATAAAAAACGCAATTCCAGTAATAAATATTACTAATAATTTTAAAGATATAGTGTTGTAAGTATCTCTAAATAATTTAGTTGCTTTCGCTTTGAATTTAAAAAATTTATTACTAATCAGACCTAAGAAAATTGATATAAATGAAATTAATGTGAAAACAAAAGTTTGAGATGCAACATCTGAATCATATAAATAAGATATTTTCATTCCAAAAAATTCATTGTATTCAGTCCCAAAGAAAAAATAATTAAAGAAAAATAATATATGAAATATGAAAAATATAAAAAGAAAAGTGAACTGTATCATGATTTTTTATGAGACACTGTTTTTTATAAAGCTTTCCATTAGGATATGTTAATAAATTTATAAAATTTCTACATGAATTTAATAATTTTAATTATGACATTTAATGAGGAAATTCATATTAAAAGATGTTTAGAGTCATGCCTTAGTGTTACAAAATCAATATATATCGTAGATTCATATTCCACCGACAAGACTACATCTATTGCTAAGAATATGGGTGCTAAAGTATTGTATAGACCTTTTGATAATCATGCAAATCAATTAAATTGGTCTTTAAAAAAACTTGAATTTGAAGCACAATGGTTATTAAGAATAGATGCCGATGAAATTATTTCTGAAAATTTGAAATCAGAATTGTTATTTTCTTTACCTAGGGTGAAAGAAAATATAGAAGGTATATATGTAAATAGAAATATAGTTTTTTTAGGTAAAACCATAAGGCATGGTTCTTGTTATGAGAGAAAAACAATGAGACTTGTTCGCCCCAAAAAGGCTATGTGTGAGGATAGATTAATGGATGAACATTTATTAGTAAAAGGTAAAAAGATAAACTTTAAAGGTAGCATTTATGATCATTCACTTAAGCCATTTACATTTTGGATAAGTAAACATAATTCCTATGCAAGTAAAGAAGCTGTGGAAATGATTAAATTAAGAAAGAATAATTTAGATAACAAAAAAACTAGAAAAAACAAATTACCATTAGTTGTTATTTTGAAGAATAATATTTATTCAAATTTACCATTTTTTTTGAGACCCCTAATTTATTTTATCTATAGATACTTCATTAGATTAGGATTTCTTGATGGTAAGAAAGGATTTATTTTTCATTTTATGCAATCTTTTTGGTATCGAATCTTAGTAGACGTTAAAATTTTTGAAGTATATTATTTTTCCAAAAAAAATAAAAAATCATTAAACTATTCAGTTAAGAAAATATTAGACATTGATTTAAAAATATAGAAAATATTTAAAAAATATTATTAGAAAAAATTGCTCTTATTAATAAAACTAAATTTATTAATTGCATTAAACGAAATATAAAATTTAAAATCATATAATTAAATCTTGATAATATTTTTTAATTAAATATTATAAATCTTATTTATAAAGAGATACTCAATATCATAGTATTGATTTATTAATAAGTTATTGATGAAAAGATTAAAGAATATTTTTTTTAGAAAAAAAATAAAAAAAATTCCCAAAAATGTATCTTCAAAAAGACTTAAAAAAAATATAGCTTTAGTAAATCAATATTTTCCTCCTGATTATGCTGCAACTGGTCAACTTTTAGATGATTTAACTAAGAGAATAGCAACTAAAAGTTTAAATTTTATAATATTTACTGGTCAGCCCTCTTATTCTTATGATATTAAAGAAGCTCCTTCTAGGGAAAGAGATGGATCGAGACTAATAATTCGTTCAAATACATCTAGGATCTTTCCTAGGACAATTAAAGGTAAAACCATAAATAGTTTAATATTTTCGCTAAATTTTATCTTGAAGTTAATAAAGGAATCTTTTGGTTCAAAAATTGATTTATTTATTTTTACTACTGAACCACCTTTTATGACTTTCTTGGCATATTTAGTTTTTTTTATTTTTAGAAAACCTTTTATATTTATATTATATGATTTGTATCCAGATATTTTGGTAAATACAAAAACACTCTCGGTTGATTCTTTTTTAATAAAGTTTTGGAGATTTATAAATCATATTGTATATAAAAAGTCTGATAATTTAATTGTATTAAGTGAGCATATGAAAAGTAAAATTCTACATTCTTATAAAAACTTAGATGAAGATAAAATTTCAATAATTTATAGTTGGGTTGATGCAAAGATAATAAAGCCAATTCCCAAAAAAGATAATTTCTTTGTAAATGATCATAATTTAAAAAATAAATTTGTAGTAATGTATTCCGGCAATTTTGGAAGGTGCCATGATATAGAAACAATTCAAGAAAGTGTTTATCAACTTAAAAATGATGATGATATTTTGTTTCTCTTTATAGGTTCAGGACCACGGATACTTCCATTAAAGAATTTTTGTAAAAATAATAATCTGTTCAACGTGACTTTTCTTCCCAGCCAGCCATTATCTGTTTTACCTTATTCTTTAGCCTCAGCAGATTTAGCACTTGTAACTCAATTAGAAAACACTGATGGAACAATAGCTCCATCAAAACTTTATGGTCATTTAGCAGCTTCAACTCCAATAGCTGGAGTAAGTTCATCT
The DNA here is from genome assembly GCA_902558895.1 of uncultured Prochlorococcus sp. Taxonomy (GTDB): domain Bacteria; phylum Cyanobacteriota; class Cyanobacteriia; order PCC-6307; family Cyanobiaceae; genus Prochlorococcus_A. The sequence continues at coordinate 25,530 of CACEFS010000011.1, read as the reverse complement.
AACTCTTATTTGAATAATATAATTTGCAAAAATGATTTTGGCAAATGTTTTAGAAATGGCGATAGTAAAGGTCTTTCAGAATGGATAAATTACTTGAAAAGTAATTCAAGTGAAAAGTTGAAATTAGGAAAAAAAGCAAGATCATTTTTACTTGAAAATGCTACACCAGAAATTATTACAAAAAAATATCTAAATATTATTAATAAATCCATTTAAAAAATTTTTTTATTCTATTTGATCCAATTGAAAATCTTCTATGTCTTTTTTGCAACATTCAAATGCATTAATTCCTTCTAAAGAATATTTTTTATACCAATTAATTGTATGAGATGCAGTTGACTTTAAATCCCAAGTTGGTTCCCATTTTAAGAAACTTTTTGCCTTCTCTATTTCTAAAGTTAAAAGTTTTGACTCTTCAAGTTTGTCAGAAAGTGATTCTTTTTCCCATCTTCCAGGCCAATATCCTAAAATCATATTTATCAGTTCAGATACTTTTATTTGGTTTTGCTGATGAGGCCCAAAATTGAAACTAGTACATAAATCAATATTTATATTATTGTTAATTGTTAATAATTCAGCTAATTTTAAGTAACCTGATAAAGGATCCAAAACATGTTGCCATGGTCTTACCGAGTGCGGATTTCTAATAATTATAGGTTTCTTTTCTTTTAAAGCTCTTACTGCATCAGGAATTATTCTATCCTCAGACCAATCACCTCCACCGATAACATTTCCAGATCTTGCTGTCGCAATTTTTAACTTATTTGTTTGATGTTTAAAATTTCCACAAAAGCTTTTTCTCCAGCTATCTATTGCTATTTCGCATGCAGCTTTGCTTGCGCTATAGGGATCATTTCCTCCTAACCTATCATTTTCTCTATAGCCATATATCCATTCATTATTTTTGTAAACTTTATCAGTTGTTACCATTACAACGGCACAATTATTTTGCAGATTTTTTAAACTTTCTAATACCTTTATTGAACCCATTACATTAGTCTCCCATGTTTTAATTGGTTCTTTATAGCTTTTTCTAACTAATGCTTGAGCAGCCAAGTGAATAACTATTTCAGGTTGAAAATCTTTTATGGTGTTATTTAGTTTTTCTTGATCAAGGATATTGCCAATATGATGATAGAAGTCTGTTTTAAAATATTTAACTTTATTTGAGTAAAGTTCGTTAAATAAATTTTCAGAGCTTACTTCCTCCAATGAATAACCAAAAACTTTAGCTCCAAGCATTCTTAGCCATAAAGTTAACCAAGCCCCTTTAAAACCTGTATGCCCAGTTATAAAAACTTTTTTGTTTTGCCAAAATTTATTATTAATTTTTACCATACTTTCCAAGGGGCTTTACCATTGTTCCATAGTTCTTCTAGTAGTATTTTATCTTTTAAAGTATCCATTGGTTGCCAAAAACCTTTGTGGTGAAAGGCAGATAATTGACCGCTTTTGGCTAAATTTTTGAGCGGTTCTTGTTCCCAAATTGATTGATCTCCTTCAATAAGGTCTATGACTTTTTTATTAAGTACAAAAAAACCACCATTTATCCAATTATTATCACCTTTTGGTTTTTCCTCAAAAGCAAGTACTTTACCTCTCTGAAAGGCTATTTGGCCGAATCTGCCTGGAGGTTGAACGGCAGTTAATGTTGCTATTCTTCCCTCATTTTTATGAAATGATATTAACTCTTTGATATCTATATTGGATACTCCATCACCATATGTGAAACAGAACGATTCATCTTCATCTAGGTAATCGCTAACTCGCTTTAATCTTCCTCCTGTTAATGTATTCTCACCAGTATCAACTAATGTAATTTTCCATTTTTCAGAATTTTTAGAAAGTGTTTCTATTTTATTATTTGCAATATCAAGAGTAATATCATTCGTATAAAGGAAATAATTAGAGAAATATTCTTTTATTAGATGACCTTTATAACCACAACAAATAATAAATTCATTTATTCCATAGAAGCTATAAATTTTTAAGATATGCCAAATAATAGGCTTTCCACCAATCTCAACCATAGGCTTAGGCTTCAAATGTGTCTCCTCACTCAGTCGAGTGCCCAAACCTCCTGCAAGAATAACTGCTTTCATTAAAGAAAACTTTTAATTTGAGTTAACATTCTACATTATGAATCATATCTATTTATTTTATGCCAAATAATATTCTTAATTTGGCATAAAATTTTAAGACTTCAATTTATAAAATTATTCAATAGAGAAATTTAAAACAAATAAAAAACCTTACCTGATATTAAAGAAAAAATTTCTTAAATCTTTATATTATTACTAGTATTTATATAACTATTTTCGTTAGCTATGAGACTTTTATATGTCCCTTCTTCTGTTATTTTTCCATTTTTAATAACATAAATATAATCACAAAACTTAATTGATGAAAGTCTATGAGTGATCATTATTGTTGTCAGTTTACCTTTTAATTTTTCAATACTTTTTTGAACTATCTTCTCATTTTTAATATCAAGTGCGCTTGTTGCTTCATCAAGAAGCATTATTTTAGGTTCCCTAAATAGTTCTCTTGCTAAGCAAATTCTTTGTCTTTGCCCTCCTGACAATTTTATACCTTTATCTCCAGCTGCAGTAAAATACCCTTCAGGAAGAGATTCTATGAAATCATGAATATTTGCTGCTTTTGCGACTGATATAATTTTATTTGAAATTTTTTTTGGGTAATATGATTCATCGGGAATCATTGTGATATTTTCTTTTATGCTGCAATCAAAGATTGTGGTTTCTTGCTGTACATAACCGATTAGATCTCTCCAAGATTCTTTCTTAACATCAATACTTTTATTTTCATCAATAAGTAAACATCCTTCAGTAGGAATTCTATTTAAAGTAAGTAAATCTATAATTGTACTTTTCCCAGCCCCTGAGGGTCCAACTATTGCAACTGTTCTATTCTTTGGAAAATTTATTGTAATTCCATCTATGATATTTTTTTGTTCTTTATTCAAACTTAATTTTATTTCTTTAAAGAAAATTCCCTTTTTAATATCTTGAATAATTATTTGTCCATTTTTTTCAATATTCTTGTTGAGCTTTTTGATTTCTTTATCAATAATTTCTAGTGAACCTATAAATTCCATTGATTGCTGCCAATTTATTTGACAACCGACAATAGAATTTAATGCTCGATAAAATAAAAGAATTGAAACTAAAACAGGAGCAACTGGAAGACCTAATATTCTTACTTGGATAAAGATCATGAACAATATTATTATAATTGCCAAAGGATCTCTTATTGCGAGAGTTAATGAATTAGCAATGCCTATATTTCTTTCCTTTGAGATTAGAATATTAGTAGATTTATGAAATGATTTTCCAAAATAATCATTTTGATTAGTTGATTTGAGATACTTAAAAGCATTTAGAAATTGATTCACATAACTAGATGATTTAGCTTCGGTTTTAGCATAAATAATTGATTGTTTTGTTATGTATTTATTTATGTAGTTAAATCCAAGAAAAATTAATATTCCCCCAAAAAGAGCAAGAACAGCCTGCAATTTTGCGATCAAATAAGCAATTAATATTAAGATACCTGCATTTAAAATTTGAACAATTACAGTAGATAAGAAAAAAAAGGATTGCATCATCGATCTAACTTGGAAATTTATTACACTTGAAAGGAATCCAACTTCAGAAGATTCGAAGTAACTATATTTTGCCCGAGAGTATTTCTCAAATACAATTTTTTTAATTTTTCCTAATAAGCCTGCTCTTATGTTCGAAATAAAATAATAAGCAATAAAGATAAAAAAAGCCTTTACTAAAAATGCTAATAGAACATAGAAAATAATTTGAATAGGATCATTTAAATCTTGCAAATTTATAAATTTGTTAAGTATATTATTTGAATCAATTTTATTATTTCCTAAACTCTGCAAAAGGGGAATTAAAAAAAGGATGCCGAGACTCTCTGCTGTTGCACCTATGAAGGAAAAAAAGAATATCAAATAAATTCTCTTGCCAATGTATTTTTCAAAAACACTAATATATCGCCAAATAGAAAATATAAGTGAATCTTTTAGAAACATAATCTTTATTGGCTCTCTAACCTAATAATCTGAATAAGCTTATAGCATTAACTAATCCTGTCAAGGGACTAGTTATGGCATTAATTCCTTTTCCAACTTTTGTTAGATTTGTAGGATAAACCTTTATTACATCTCCATTTATTAAAGGTGGATTGTTTTCTTTAGATATTCCCTTTGATAAATTATATTTAAATCTCAATCTTGAAACTGAACCATTATCATTCAACCTTATTAATTCGATTCTTTGTTTATTGGCTTGAGGTGATTTAAGTCCTCCTGCTTTAAGAACAGCCTGCAGCAATGGGGTATTCGCTTCAGTTTTAAAAGTACCTGGAAGTTCAACCTCCCCAACTATTGTTACATTGATAGACTTTGGAGATAACGCAGATGTAGCAGTTTTAGCAATATTTTTAGGCAGTGTTTCAACTCTCTCTATTTTGATAGTATCTCGGTCTAAAAGAAAAGGATTTTGTAATTGATTACCGGTATAAATTAAATCAAATAAATCTATTTTAGCAATTTTGTATTCCTCAAAATAACCTGGAAGCCTTCTTTTAATTGTTACATTTGTGAGGTTAGAGTTTGGTGTGATCCCACCAGCTGCCCTAATAGCATCTATTAAAGTAGCTATTTCTATGCCTTCTTCATAAGTCGAGTAGATACCTGGGCGGTTAACTTCACCAATTATAGAAACCTTAATTGGCCTTGTTTCTTCTATTGTTAATGAAATTTGAGGAACTAATAATTCTTTACTAAATTTTTTTTCTATTAAATTACTCGCTTGCTCTATAGATAAATTTTCCAGATAAACTTGACCTATTAAAGGGAAAGTTGCTGAACCATCGTTCAGGATATTATATTCTCCGTCGAATTCTTCTTTATTATCTTGAACTAATAAGCGTAATTTATCCCCAGGTCCCAATAAATAATATGATTCTTGCAAAGAAGCTTCATCATTAATATCTTCACTTATAGTATTCCTTAGTTCTGATTTTCCCCTTATAGATTCTGCAAAGGATTTTAAATAGAAATTTGGAATAAAAAGGAACAATAAAGCAAGGGGCACTTGCAAAAAATTCATGAATTCTTCTTTATTAAGATTGTCGATAATTTATCCTAATTCATAATTGCTTATTTTTGAATGTTACAACTTATAAATATTGATTTATCTTACAAAGTATATTGTTAAGTGTTGGGTTTATTTAATTTAAAAATAAAAAATTTATCTTATGGATGAGCTAAGAAATCAAGATAAAAATTTTCCATCAAGTAGAGAAAAATATGGAAATTCAGATAACAATACTATTGATAGTGGTTTTAATATAGATGAATTTATAAAGGTATGTAAAAGAAGAAAAAAATTAATTACTGTAACCATATTTGTTGTCTTTAGTTTTATTTCTGTCCAAACTGTCTTTACAAGAATATTTAAACCTACTTATCAAGGAACATTCTCTTTGTTAATTAGTGATCCTCTTTCATCAGGCAATAGGAAATTAGAATTTAATGATTCAGCTTTAGAGAATATTGCAAAAAATACAACTGATAATGACATACCGACGCTTATAACACTCCTCAAAAGTCCTTTATTACTGGAAGATATAGCAAGAAAACACTCTATTACTTATGAAAAATTATCAAAAAATGTATTTATTGAGAGTATCACCATAGATCGAAGAAGAGCTGACGGTATTTTAAAAGTAAATTTAAGAACAAATAATAAATTAAAGGGTTTAAAAATTTTAAGGGACCTCAGTAGAAAATATTTAGAATCAGCTTTACAACAAAAACAACGCAAAATTAGTGATGGCTTGGAATTTCTAAATAATCAAGCACCTACAATTCAGTATAAAAATAGAGAATTAGAAAACCAGCTTGAAACATTCAGAAAAAAATATTCACTTATTGAACCAACACAAGAAGGAATAAAACTTAAAGAGCAAGAAATGGAGCTTGATAAGAATATTTTAGAACTTGAAAGTAATAAAAAGCGCCTTTTGGATGTTAGGGAACAAATCGTGAATGGCAAATTAACAGCTAGAAGTTTTCAGGATATTGTAAAAAGCCCTGAAAAATCATCTGGAGGATTAGTCTTCACAGATGTTGATCAAGGTTTACTATCCACATTGATAACTTTAGAAACTGAACTTGCAAAGGCAAGTACTAAGTATACAAAGGACTCAAAAGTAATAAGAAGTTTAAAAAAAAGAGTAGAAGAAATAAGACCTTTATTTATTGAAAATCAATTAAATGCTGTTGATATTGCATTAGATTTGGCTGCCTCTCAAATAAAAACAAAAAATGAACAAAAGGACACTATTAAAAATAATTTTTTTAAAAAGCCTTCATTGATAAAAGAATTTAATAATTTAAAACAGAGATTAGAAATTTCTAACCAGAATTTAAATAGCCTATTATCTGCAAGAGAAAAGTTTCAATTAGAAATGGCTCAAGCAAGCTTCCCTTGGAGAATAATAGCTGATCCAGTGATGTCTGATAAGCCAATAAAACCATCAATTGCTAGGAATTTAATTTTAGGTCTTTTTTATGGACTATTTTTAGGATTATTTTTTGCACTAATTAGAGATAGAATGGATTATGTTTTTCATTCTACTAAAGAAATACAAGAAGATTTAGGACTTCCCATCTTAGGAAGTATTCCATTTATTAAAAATTTTAAAAATGTTAGGGATGAAGTTGATATATTTTTAGAAGAATTTTCAGAAAAGTCACAAAAAGATTCAAAGGATAATGTTTATCAAAGATTTTTTTATCAAGAGTCATTAAGAAGTTTATTTACTTCATTAAGATTTGTAGAAAGCGAAAATAAATTAAAGGTTATTGCTATTACAAGTTCTATTCCTAAAGAAGGTAAATCTCTTTTGAATTTATTATTTGCGAAAACCCTTGCAGATCTAGGACAAAAAGTATTATTAATAGACTCGGATATGAGGAAACCATCTATTCACAAAAGGTTAAAAATAAATAATCTCAAAGGCTTGTCCAATTATCTAACTGACCCAAATCAAAAGTTTGAAGAAATTATACAAAAATGTCCCAATTTTTCTGAGATTGATTTAGTTACATCGGGTCCTATACCCCCTGATTCAACCAGATTAATGGGTTCTGAACGAATGAAAAAACTTATAAATCAACTGCGTAATGATAGTAATTATGATTATATACTTCTCGATTTGCCTCCAATTTTGGGTTTATCTGATGTTTCTATTCTTGCAGAAAATGTTGATGGAATTGTTCTTATAATTGGTATTTCTTATGTAAATAGAAAAATGCCTATGGAAAGTGTTTCTAGTATAAAATTAAGTGGAGGTAATATACTGGGGGTTTTAGCCAATAATATGGAAAAACCTGAGGAGAAATCCTTTTCCGCTGGAAAATATGGATATGGTTATAACTATAAATACGGATATGGAGCGTATCAATATACGTATTCTGAATATATAGAAAATTCTGATAAATATGATAAGAAATCATATGAAGTTGATGATTTAGAAGATTTTTCAAATAAAAAATTGAATAATTTTTTAGCTTCTAATCCTCTTTTAAAATCAATATTTTTAAAAATAAAGAGAGCAAACCAAAGATTTTTTCAATGGATAGATAAATGATAAATAAAGATGCAACGTTCTGAAAAAAGTTATGAGCTCGATTGGGTTTTAATAAATGAATTAGCCATTGGCCGGGCTCCAAGTAAACTATCAGATCTTCAAACTATAGAGAGCAAAGGTATTATTTCTATTCTGAGTTTATGCTCAGTTTCAGAGGCTAAACCACCGAAAGAGTTAGAACAAATGTTTTATGCCAAAAGGGTAGTTTTACCTGACCATAAATATAAGAGAGAAATTAATGTAGATGAAATAAATAAAGCATTAGATGTTTTATCTGAATTGTTAACTAAAGGGCCAGTATTGGTACATTGTTTAGCAGCTGTTGAAAGATCACCTCTTATTTGTATGGCTTGGTTGATTAGGAATAAAAATCTTTCTATGCAAGAAGCTCTAGATTATTTAATGCAAATTCATCCTGGGACTAGTCCTCTTTCCTCTCAAATAAAGATTTTGAATAGTATTAGAAATGATTTTTAAATTTATATGTAATTATTTATTTTAAATTTTAAATTTGGTTTAAATTTTATTTAATTAAATCTAGTTTTTCTCTAATTAAATTTTGTAAAAAGATTTTAAATTTTTGGATTAGGAATTAATTTTCATAAGTTTTTTTATAAATTGATATCGTTTCGCTAATACCTTTATCTAAGCTTACTTTTGGAGACCATCCTAATTTAGAAATTTTCGATATGTCTAGTTGTTTTTTTGGTGTTCCATCAGGTTTTGATTTGTCCCAAATAATTTCACCTTTAAATCCAATTAATGATGATATTTTATTTGCTAATTGCTTAATTGAAATATCTTTTCCTGTTCCTACATTTAGATGATTTAATGGATTTCCAAATATATCTTTTGGAGAATCTTCTCTAGTAGGTTGCCAATTTTCTAAACAAAATACTACAGCATCAGCAAGATCATCTACATGCAAGAATTCTCTAAGAGGAGAACCTGATCCCCAGCACTCTACAATAGGTTCAGAGTTTAAAGTAGCTTTAGAAAATTTTGAAATCAATGCAGCCATCACATGGCTATTTTGTGGATGGTAATTATCTCCTGGACCATATAAATTTGTAGGCATTAGAGATATTGTATCGAATTTATGCTGACTTCTTAATGCCTCGCACAATTTAAGGCCCGCTATTTTTGCGATGGCATACCATTCGTTAGTTGCTTCTAGGTGACTTTCTAACAGATAATCCTCTTTTATAGGTTGTTGAGCAAATTTAGGATAAATACAGCTACTTCCCAAAAAAACAAATCTTTTGACATTTGCTTTCCAAGAATTCTCAATTACATTAGTTTGTATTTTTAAATTTTCAAGTATAAAGTCAGCAGGCATGGAATTATTAGCTTGAATACCCCCGACTTTTGCAGCTGCCAAGATTACAATAGTGGGTTTATTTTTAATGAACCAACTTTCTACCTCATTGTAGTTTAAAAGGTCTAATTCTTTTCTGGAGGGAGTAAGTAGTAACCCATTATTTTCTTTAATTCCATAACCTGATTTAAGTAAACTCCTTTTAATTGATTTACCTACCATTCCGTTAGCGCCAGCAATAAAAATTCTTTCATTATGCTGAATTTCTTTTTTCATTTTTATATCGTAATTATTAAACAATATTGGTGAAAAATCTTTAAATAAAGATGAAGACTTTTATATTAATTTAATTATAAATATAAATCATTATTTATAAAAATCTTTATACCATTTTATGAAATATTTTACTCCTTTTTTTAAAGGAGTATAGTCAGTGAATCCAATCCATTCATTTAAGGATGAACAATTTGATGCTGTATTTTGTACATCTCCAGGTTGCATGTTTTCAAATTGTTTAAATGATTCTATTTGTAATTCATCTTCTAGTAATTGAATGAAATCAAGCAGTTTTATTGAGTTCTCATTACCTAAATTAAAAATTCTATGATTATTCCAGCTTGTTGAAGGATTTGGATTATTTCTATTGAATTTATAATCTGGAGTTGCTGGTTTATTTATTAATTTGTATGTCATTTCAATTATGTCATCTATGTAAGTAAAACTTCTAGACATATCTCCGTTATTGAAAATTTTAATGGGTTGATTGGATAAAATTGCTTTTGTAAATATCATTGGCGCCATATCTGGCCTTCCCCATGGACCATAGACTGTAAAGAACCTTAATCCAGTACAAGAAAGCCCGAACAAATGACTATAGGAGTGAGCCATAAGTTCATTTGAAAGTTTTGTTGCAGCATAGAGACTCACAGGATGATTAACAGAATCACTTTCTGAGAAAGGAACTTTAGTATTGCCTCCATATACTGAGCTACTGCTTGCATATAAAAGATTTTTTACTTCGTTTATTTTGCATGCTTCCAAAATATTTGAAAAACCAACAATATTGGAATAAATATATGCACTTGGATTTTTGAGTGAATATCTAACTCCTGCTTGAGCTGCTAAATTCACAACTGTCTTAGGATTATATTTTTCGAATACTTTTAAAAGTGCATTTTTGTTCTCCAAGTCAATTTTAAAAAATTCCCACATATTATTTTTCAAAGGAAACTTGTTCAAAATATCTAGTCTTTTTTCTTTTAGATTTATATCGTAATAATCATTTATGTTATCAATACCAATTACATTAGTTCCATTTTCAAGAAGTTTTTTGCATAGATGAAAACCAATAAAACCAGCTGCTCCAGTTACTATAATAATGTTCGACATATTTATGTTTAATTTTTATAATTTAAGTTTAATTAGTAATTAATCAAAGTTTGTTTGATATAACTTAAAATAATTAATTCTAACTGTAAATGAAATCAATACTTGTAACTGGAGGGGCAGGTTTTATTGGTTCACACACTTGTCTTGTACTTTTAGAAAATGGGCTTGACATTTTTGTAATCGATTCATTTATAAATTCTTCTCAAATATCTATCGAAAAAGTTTGCTTAGTCTTAAAAAATGTAAATGTAGATGTTGAAAGTAAAATTCACTTAATTAAGGGAGACATTAAGGTTAAAAGTGATATTGAGAAAGTATTCCAAATTAGTCAAAAACTTAATAAAAAAATTGAAGCAGTCATACATTTTGCAGGCCTAAAGTCAGTTTCTGATTCAATATTAGAACCTATCTCATATTGGGAAAATAATGTTTTAGGAACAATCAATCTTTGTAGAACGATGGAAAAATTTGATTGTAAAAACTTAGTATTTAGCAGTAGTGCGACTGTTTATAAAGCAAAATCAAATAGGTTACTTAATGAGAATGACTTGTGTGAGCCAATAAATCCTTATGGTCATACTAAGCTTACTGTAGAAAGAATCTTGCATCATTTATTTAATAGTAAAAAATCTGAGTGGAGAATTGCTTGTTTGAGGTACTTTAATCCTGTGGGAGCTCATGAATCTGGTTATATTGGGGAAAATCCACTAGGTAAGATTTACAATATATATCCACAGATAACGCGCGTAGCAATGGGTAAACAAAGTGAAATCAAAATATTTGGGTCTGATTGGCAAACCAAAGACGGAACGGGTGTAAGAGACTATATTCATGTAATGGATCTTGCAGAAGGTCATTTATCAGCATTAATCTATTTAACTGAAGAAAAACCTCAATTCATAACTATAAATCTTGGAACAGGTATAGGGACAAGTGTTTTAGAATTTATAAGAATTTTTGAAAAGGTTAATAATGTTGAAGTACCATTTAGTTTTGAAAATAGACGTATTGGAGATAACGCTAGTGTCGTAGCAGATAATTCGCTAGCAAAGTCAATTTTAAATTGGCTACCCACAAGGAATATTGAGGATATATGCAAAGATGGATGGAATTGGCAATTAAAAAATCCTAACGGATATTAAATATTTATTTCATAAAAATGCATCTATTCTTGAAAGAAAACTTTGTAAATTCTCGATTTAATGTAGAGTTTAATATGTATATGAATCTTAAATGAATAATAAAAAGGTCGCTTTAATAACAGGAATTACAGGCCAAGATGGTAGTTATTTGACTGAATTGCTTTTAGAAAAAGGTTATGAAGTTCATGGTTTGAAAAGACGCTCAAGTTCTTTCAATACCTCAAGGATTAATCATTTATATCAAGACCCGCATGAAAGCAATACAAAGTTTTTTCTTCATTATGGAGACTTGCTTGATAGTACAAATATAATGAAAATCATACAAAAGATTCAGCCAGATGAAATCTATAACTTGGGAGCTCAGAGTCATGTTGCAGTAAGTTTTGAAACTCCTGAATATACAGCTAATTGTGATGCATTAGGAATACTTAGAATTCTTGAGGCAGTTAAAAATTTAAATCTAACTAGAAAAACTAAAATATATCAAGCCAGTACAAGTGAATTGTATGGAATGGTTCAGGAAGTACCACAGAAAGAATCAACTCCTTTTTATCCTAGGAGTCCTTATGCAGTAGCAAAATTGTATGCATATTGGATAGTAGTAAATTACAGAGAGGCTTATGATATTTTTGCTTGTAACGGTATTCTTTTTAACCATGAAAGTCCAAGGAGAGGTGAAACTTTTGTCACAAGAAAAATAACTAGAGGACTTTCAAGAATAAATTGTGGACTCGAAAAATGTATCTATATGGGAAATCTTGATGCAAAAAGAGATTGGGGGCATGCTAAAGATTATGTTTATATGCAATGGCTTATGCTTCAACAAGAAAAACCTGAGGATTATGTTATAGCGTCTGGGCAAATGAATAGTGTCAGAGAATTTATAGAATTAAGTTCTTTAGAGCTAGGTTGGAATAAAGAAAAAGGGGGAAAAGGTATTATTTGGGAAAATAGTGGTTTAGATGAAGTAGGAAAAAGATCAGATACAGGAGAAATAGTTGTTAAAATTGATCCTAGGTATTTTAGGCCAACTGAAGTCGAGCAGTTACTTGGGGATGCATCAAAAGCGAAAAAAAAGCTAGATTGGAGGCCTAGTATATCTTTAAACGAATTAATAGCTGAGATGATTAAGGAAGATTTGAATGAAGCAAAAAAAGAGTATTTGCTAAAAGAGGAAGGTTTTTCAATATTTGGTTCTAAAGAATAATGAAATCAAAAACTGTAAGAAAAATTATCCCAATTATTCTTGCAGGTGGAACTGGCTCCAGACTTTGGCCTCTTTCCAGAAAAAGTTTTCCTAAACAGTTTTTGAATTTATTAGAAAGTGATGAATATACAATGTTACAAAAAACTTATAAAAGGATCGAAAGCTTGGAAGATATTAGTAAGCCTATTGTTATATGTAATAAGGAACATAGGTTTATAGTTGCTCATCAAATGACAGAAATAGGTGTTGAGCCACTTGATATACTTCTTGAACCCGAAGGAAGAAATACTACTCCTGCTATAACAATTTCTGCTTTAAGAGTTTTAGATAAATTTAAGGATACAAATATTGAACCAATACTTTTAATTTTGTCCGCAGATCACCAGATTGAAGATATTAGTAAATTCCATTTGGCAATTAGAAAAAGCATTGATATTGCTTTAGATGGTAATTTAGTTATTTTCGGAGTTCCCCCTACATTTCCTGCTACGGGATATGGATATATAAAATCTGAAAACAAACTTGATTATGAAAAGACTATCACTAGTAAAGTTGATTATTTCGCAGAAAAACCTGACAAAAAAACGGCAGAAATGTTTATTAGAGATAAAAAATATTTCTGGAATAGCGGTATGTTTGTATTTAAAGCAAGTTCTATAATTAGTGAGGTAAAGAAATTTACTCCAGAAATTCTGAAAAATTGCGAGAGATGTCTTCGACAAAGTAAAAAAGATCTTGATTTTTTAAGATTAGATAAAGATTCATTTATTAATTGCGAAGATATTTCAATAGATATCTCAGTGTTTGAAAAAACAAATAAAGCTTTTGTTATTTTACTTAGCTGCGGTTGGGATGATATTGGAAGTTGGCAATCTCTTTGGGAAATATCTAAAAAAGATGAAGTTGGAAATGCTATAAATGGAAGGGTTTTAATTAAAGATACTAAAAATTCTTTGATAAAAAGTGAGGAAAAGTTAGTTGTTAGTATTGGACTAGAAAATGTTGTAATTGTGGAAACAAAAGATGCAGTATTAGTAACTAGTAAAAATTCTTCACAAAGGATTAAAGGAGTGGTATCCCATATGAAAGAAAAAGGTTTTGATGAAGCTGTAATTCACAAAAAAGTTTTTAGACCATGGGGTTCTTATTTATCAATTGAAGAGGGTGAAACTTGGCAAATAAAAAAAATTGAAGTTAATCCAGGCGCATCATTATCATTACAAATGCATCATAAAAGATCAGAACATTGGATAGTTGTAAAAGGGATTGCTAAGGTTGAAATTGATAGTAATAAAATGACACTGAGTGAAAATGAAAGTGCATATATTCCTTTAGGAGCAAAACATAGATTATCAAATCCATCTGATTTGCCTTTAATTCTAATAGAGGTGCAAAGTGGAAATTATTTAGGAGAAGATGATATTGTTAGATTTGAAGATTTGTATGGCAGATAATAAGTTAATAAATAATTGGTTTAAATTGTTTTTGTATCATTTATCCATCATTAATAAAATTATGTTTTAATTTTGAACTATATCATGATTAAAAATCAAATAAAAATCAATTCTCAAAACCATAGCGGAGTATATTTAGTGCTTATTTATTATTAATCAATATTAATATTTTCTCTATAGTAATAAAAATATATGCAGTGAATAGGACTTTAAAATTATTTTAATTACATGTGGAGCTGGATTTAAAGTAAGTCAAGAATGTTTAGCTTTCTTAAACAAGATTTCAATATTTATGTGGCAGATTCTTTATTAAATAGGTCCAAAAAATGTTTTTGAAAAGTTGAAGAATATATTGAATAAATCTTTTAATTTTGATGAAGATAAAATTAAAATTTTTTAAGGAGATATAAGAAATTATAAATTTTTGGAAAAAGATTTTTTAGGGACAATTCCCATCACCAACTCTCCAAAAATTCAGATCATTTTTGACTATATCCTCTTTGACTAAAATTGATCTTGAATCAAATATGAAGCATGGTTTTCTAACCTTTCTTGAAGCTATTCCCCAGTCTATTAATGAATATTCATGCCACTCTGTTAATACTACTATTGCGTCAGCATTTTCAAATGCATTATAAATATTCTCTTCGAAACACCATAAACCTTCTACATTGAGTAATTGAATCTTATTTATATCTTTAAGTTCTTTATATTCATCTTTATTCAAGTCAATAGCAATTTGTTTTGGCTCAACCTTAGGATCATTTATAAATAATATTGCACCTTCTTCAATCAGATCTCTGCAAATGTTTATTGCTGCTGATTCTCTCGTATCATTTGTATTTGATTTGAAGGAAAATCCAAGTATGCAAATTTTTTTACCTGATACAGTGCCAAAAAGTTTTTTTATTATTAATCTAGAAATCCTGTGTTGATGCCAGTCATTTAATTTAACTACCTCTTCCCAAAAATTTGCTACTTCTTTTAGACCATAGTAGTCTGCTAAATAAACAAGATTCAATATATCTTTTTTGAAACAACTTCCCCCAAACCCTGGTCCAGAATTAAGAAATTTTGAACCGATTCGGCTGTCTGTGCCTATTGCCCTTGCCACTTCTCTAACATCAGCTCCCGTTGCCTCACATAAAGCGCCAATTGCGTTTATTGAACTTATGCGTTGTGCTAAGAAAGCATTCGCAGTTAGCTTTGCAAGTTCACTGCTCCAAATATTTGTGTATAAAATCTTTTCTTCTGGAACCCAATTTTTGTAAATTTCACCTAAAGAATTCATCGCATCTTGACTTTCTCCCCCTATTAAAACTCTATCAGGATTAAATAAGTCATCTATAGCACTTCCTTCGGATAGAAATTCAGGATTTGATAAAATATCAAAACTTGATTTTCTTTTTAAATTTTCATAATTATTTGAAGATTTCAAAATTTTTGTTACTACTTCAGCAGTTCGTACCGGTAGTGTACTCTTTTCTACAACTATGGTATGAGCCTTGGCATGCAAAGCTACTTGTCTAGCGCTCGCCTCAACCCACTTTAGATCACTTGCTTTGCCTGCTCCAAGACCTTTTGTTTTAGTTGGTGTATTTACTGAGATGAAAACCATATCTGCATTTGCTATGCATTCACCTATATGTATAGAAAAAAATAAATTTTTATTCCTTGTTTTAGTAATTATTTCTTTTAATCCAGGTTCAAAAATAGGTAATTTGGACAAATCTTGAGAATTCCAAGAATCTATCCTGTTTTGATTAACATCAACGACATTTATAGTTATTTGAGGGCATTTGTAAGCCAAAACTGCCATAGTTGGTCCACCAACGTAACCAGCACCAATACAACAAATGTTTTTAATAGGTATTTTCATTATCCAATTTTAATCTATATAGTTCAAATAAATAAAAAGAAACTATTTACGGCTAATAATAATTTAAAGATAATCTTGATTTCTTGTAAATTATTATTTTCTCTCTCAGACTCTTATACACTAATTGTTGATCCAGATATAAAAATCCAAAATATAATTTTTAATCTTAATTGATAGGATTGTACATCAAATAATTTTCTTAAAAAGAAAGAAAAGGACTACCTCTATTATGCTTTATTAAACTTATTTAAGTTTATTTTTTCAAGACTGTTATCTTTTCTCTTGAAAATAAAAAATTTCTTAAAAGATTTATAAAAAATAATAATCAATAATAATCAATTTTGTATTTAATAAAATGAAAAAGGGAAACCATAATTTAAAGCCAGATCAATTTAAATACTGTGTTCAAAAAATATTTAACTTATCGAATAAAAACAATAATTTTAATGTCGACTTTAAAAATTTAATTGTGTCATTTTTAGGATTGTTAATATTAGATATGGTGGTTTTAAAAAGTTTTAATTTACGCTTCCTGCAGGATTCGAACCTGCGGCCCACTGCTTAGAAGGCAGTTGCTCTATCCAGCTGAGCTAAGGAAGCAATATGTTTTTTGGTTTTTAAGTCTCAGAAAAGTCCTAGAGATGAAATTCCATCTTATTTTGACTGTTCTCTCAATAAATACCCCAAATAACCTTTCTATTTTAAAACAGCCATGAACACTCAACAAGTAAATTATCAAAAAGAAATACTATATTTTTATAAAATTATTTTTTTAAATGTTATTTATTTTTTCTCTAAAATTATTGTAAAATTTGGAGAGAACAAAATGAATTAAATTTGGCCAAAAGACTTACAGAAAAACAAAAAAGTGAAATATCTGAATATTTTAAAAATGGTAAAACTATTGAAGCATTATCGGAAGTGTTTAATTGTTCAATATTAACAATATCTAGAAACTTAAAGAAAAATCTTGGGGAAAAAATATATAAGGAAATACTTAAAAATAATAAAAATATTGATAAATTAAATCATCTTTTAGAAAAGGATAAAAAGAAAAAAAATGACTATGAATTAGCAAAGAAATTTTCTAAAAATGAATCTACCGAAGAACAAACTTTTTATGCTGATCAATGTGATAATAATTTTTCCAGAACAGAATTTGTAGAAATTTCTCCTTTAAATTTTGAAATAGAAAATGCTCCTCGCAAAGAATTGTCATCTATTCCTATACAAGAAATTGATTTTCCAAAAACTGTTTATATGATTGTTCATAAAAATATTGAATTAGAAATAAAATTATTGAAAGATTACCCAGAATGGCAATTTCTCCCAAATGAGGACTTAGATAGAAAAACAATAGAAATATATTTGGATTTAAAATTAGCAAAAAGAGCTTGCAGTAAGGAACAAAAAGTTATTAAAGTTCCTAATACAGATGTATTCAGAATTGTATCACCTATATTAATTTCGAGAGGAATATCTAGGATTGTAAGTGATGAGAAACTTATAGCTCTTTAAAATATGAACTTTTGTTTTTGTAATTAAGTTTTAAAAAGCTTCCCAATACAGAACCGCCAATAAAACTTACCCCAATAATAAAACTTATTGGTAATTTAACCGTCTCGTTTATTAAGAGGTTAATCTTACTTTTATTAGAGCTATTTTGTATCCCAACTATTAACAATAGAAATAAACAAGAATTGAAAGTAATTGCAAAAATTATTTTTTTTAATAAAACTGTCATATTTTGATTTTTTTGAAATCTAAATTAAATTATAAATTATGCTTTTTTTTATGCCATATTTTTTTGCTAAAAACTTTGAAGCTGCTGATAAACTTAAACCTGCTTTTATTAATTCATTAAGATCCTTTTTTAGATCTGACATATTAATTTCTTCATTTTTCTCTTTGTGAATACCTTTTATTACTATTGTTATCTCTCCAATTATCTCTTTATCCTTAAAAAATTCTATTGTACTAGCAATCCTATTGCTTACATGTTCTTCAAATTTTTTAGTTAATTCTCTCGCTACAAAAATTTCTCTTTCACCTCCACAGAAATGTAATAATTCTCTCATCAATTTCTTAAGACGATGGGGAGATTCATAAATTATGGTTGTTTTCTCATTCTTACTAATTTCATAAAGAATTTTTTCTCGATCAACTTTTTTTTTAGGCAGGAATCCCTCGAATATAAATTTAGAAGATGGCATTCCACTCGAGACTAGAGCTGTTATTGCAGCACAGGCTCCCGGTATACAAATGACATCATAGCCTTGAGATATAGCTTTACTGACTATCTTTTCACCAGGATCACAGATTCCTGGCATCCCTGCATCACTCACAATTGCAATTGACTTTCCTTCTTTAAGATCATTAATTAATTTAGGAATTTTTTTTAGGGAATTTTCTTTATTAAAACTGACTAAATTATTAGAAATACTAAATTTATTCATTATTTTTCTGGTTTTTCGGGTGTCTTCGCAAGCAATTAAAGATGCATTCGCAAGAATATTAATTGCTCTTGGGGAGATATCATTTAAATTCCCAATCGGCGTACCAACTAAATATAAAATTCCCGCTTCAGGTTCTTCTTTTCTATGAGATAATGAATTATTATTTGTCATTAAGTGATTAAATTACCTTTTGGAGTAGAAATTAATAATCTTATAGATAATCTGAGGAGTTTAAGTTGGGAAGCTGCAGATATCATGTTGTACTATGCCAATAATTTAAAAAAATTAGAACAAAAAAATGAAATCCTAAAAAATAAAAATAATTGTGACCCTGTAACGTTAGCTGATTTAGAAGTTAACGAATTAATTATTAACAGAATAAACGAAACATATCAAGATACTAATTGGGAGATCTTGAGTGAAGAAAATTTCAAAATACAAGCTAACTATTCTGATAACGTTGACTGGCTGTGGGTTCTTGATCCTCTAGACGGTACTAAAGATTTTATTCAAGGAACACAAAATTATGCAATGCATTTAGCTCTAAATTATAAACGAAAGCCATATATTGGGATTGTTCTTATCCCTGAAAAAAATGAACTATGGATTTCTTGTGCAGAAAAAATTTGGTGTGAGAACAGAGATGGAAATATTCGAAAGCAAAATTTGTCTGAAACAAATATTCTCGAAGAGATGACAATAGTTACCAGTAAAAATCATAGGAATCAAAAATTAAAGGATTTAATTGAAAAAATTAAGTTCAAGAAAACTATTGTAATGGGCAGTATTGGTTGCAAAGTTGCTTCAATTCTTAGAGGAGATAGTGATATTTATATTGCATTGAGTTTGCCAGGCAAAAATGCACCAAAAGATTGGGATTTTGCTGCACCGGAAGCTATTTTAAAAGCAGCTGGAGGATCAATAACTAATATTGATAACGAAGATTTGGTTTATGGTACAGTTGATCTCAAACATTCAGGGATAATAATTGCCACTAATAATAAGCTGAACCACAAAAGAATCTGCTCGCAAGTAAGAGAAATTATTGAAGAATTTAATATTTTTCCTTAGTACTCTAGTTTAGAGGGGCTACTGGTGTAGGTGTTGGCTCAGGATAAGACATCCCGCCATTTTGTGAAACTCCCCTCAAAGTTAGATTAATCCTTCCTCGGCTGTCAATTTCGCGAACCCTTACAGTAACTTCATCTCCTTGCCTTACAACATCTTCAACCCTCTCAACTCTCGCTTCAGATAGTTGGGATATGTGAACCATTCCTTCTTTACCAGGAAGAATTTCAACAAATGCGCCAATCGGAATTATTCGAGTTACTACTCCAGTGAAAATTTCACCTTCATGTACTTTTCTAGTTAATCCCTCAATTATCTTCTGAGCTTCTTCAGCTGCAGCTCCATCGTGTGATGCGATAGTAACAATTCCTCCATCTTCAATATCTATTTTTGTATTTGTTCTTTCGGTAATTCCTTTAATGGTTCTTCCGCCAGGTCCAATAACTGTCCCTATTAGCTCTGGATCAATCCTAAAGCTTAAGAGTCTTGGTGCGTGGGGCGATAATGCTTCTTGAGGTTTATCTATCGCCTCTTGCATTTTTTCTAAGATATGTAATCTTGCAGGGCGAGCTTTTTTAATTGCATCTGAAATAACAGAAACTGACAGACCTGTAATTTTCATATCCATTTGTAATGCTGTTATTCCCTTTTCAGTACCAGCAACTTTAAAGTCCATGTCACCAAGAAAGTCCTCGATCCCCTGAATATCTGTGAGAATTCGTATGTCCTTTCCCTCTTTTATTAAACCCATAGCAGTACCACTAACAAGGGCTTTTAAAGGAACACCGGCATCTAATAACGAAAGTGTACTTCCACATACAGAACCCATGGAAGTCGATCCATTCGAACTTAAAACTTCGCTAACAACTCTTAATACATATGGGAATGTTTCTTTCCCAGGGAGCACTGGAATAATTGCTCTTTCTGCAAGTGCTCCATGCCCAATTTCTCTTCTGCCGGGGGTTCTCATTGGTCTTGTTTCTCCAACTGAATAAGGAGGGAAATTATAATGATGTATATAAGTTTTTTCAGTGCTTGGATTAAGGTCATCCATTTCCTGAGCGTCACTTGGAGTCCCCAAAGTTGTCGTTGATAAGACTTGAGTCAAACCTCTCTGAAATAATGCAGAACCATGAACTCTCTTGGGTAGAATTCCCGCAGATGCTGAAATTTTTCTGACTTCATCCAATTCACGACCATCAACTCGTTTGCCATCATTAATTATCTGGGACCTCATTAATTTCTTTGTAAGTTTTTTAAAGTCAGAACTTAACAACTTATCATTATCCGAAAGAAGAACTTTTAACTCATTATCATCTTTTAAAGATTCAATTTTACCTTGAGTCTCTTCTTTTATTTTTTCAAGTTCAAGATCTCTCTCTTCTTTAGACTGGTCAAATTTCTTTAAAACTAACTCAATTCCCTTAGTACAATTTTTCTCTAAATAAGAGGGTAATTTTTTATCTTCTTCAGGGGGGGATGGTTTAACCTCCTTTATACCTAAATCTTTTAGTAAGTCTTCTTGAGATTTAATTAGTTCGGTTACTGCTTCGTATCCAAAATCTATAGCTTCAATTGTATCTTGCTCTGACAATTGGTTAGCACCTGCTTCAATCATAACAATGCCGTCAGGTGATCCTGCAACAACAATGTCTAAATCTCCTTTTTCTATTTCTCTGTAGCTAGGATTTAAAATAAAATCATCCCCAATCAGTCCAACTCTAACTGCAGCCATAGGCCCATAAAATGGGATCTCTCCAAGTAAAGTTGCTATTGAAGCCCCAGTAACTGCTAAAACATCTGCTGGGACCCTTTCATCTAAAGAAAGGCAAGAGGCAACTATTTGTATCTCTTCTCGCATCCATGAGGGAAAAAGTGGTCTCATTGGCCTATCAATCAACCTTGAAATTAAAGTAGCTCTTTCAGGAGGGCGACCCTCTCTCCTCATAAAACCACCTGGTATTCTCCCTGCAGCATAGAGTTTTTCCTCATAGTCACATATAAGAGGTAAAAAGTCTGCAACTTCTTTTCTAGACGTTTTTGTTGCTGTAACTAATAAAGAGGTGTCACCACACTCAATCATTACTGATCCATTCGCTTGAGGAGCATATAGTCCTGTAGTTAGTCGTATCTCTCGTCCGTCAAACGTGATCGACTTATTTTGTCCTTCCACTTTTTAAATTATAAATCTATACATAAATTATTCTTACATTTTATAGGGACATATTGAGTAAATTATTTAGATAAGCTATTAAATTTTAAAAATGTCCCTAAAATGAACCTTAATTAATTTAATTACCATTTTTTCTTGAGTAAATATAATTTCTAGATAAAAAATTAAATTACCAACTTGATTTAACTAATCCAGGAAGCTCACCGTTATGAGCTCTTTGCCTTAACTGATTCCTGCAAAGACCAAAGTCTCTATAAACTCCTCTAGGCTTACCAGTTGCCCAACATCTATTCCTTACTCTGTTTGGGGCAGAGTTTCTGGGTAGACCCTGTATCTTTCTATGTATTTCCAATCTTTCCATAGGATCTTTTGCTGCATTAAATTCATCTAATAATGATTTTCTTTTTGCGGCATATTTCTGTACAAGCTTTTTGCGTTTGACATCTCTCGCAATCATGGACTTTTTAGCCATTTAGTAATATTAAACTATTTAATAGTTTAACAGCTTGGATAACAATTTTAAAAATTTATTTATTGGTTTAATAATCTTTGCACTATTAAAAGCTGACTAGTATCTCTTATTATGAGCAGAACACTAAGTCCAACTAAAAGAAAGAAACTGGATTGAGTAACAACCATTTGTACCTTAACTGGGACTGGTTTTCCCCTAAAACCTTCAATTAAAGTGAAAACAAGTTGTCCCCCATCTAATAGTGGTAATGGTAAAGAATTGAGAACTGCTAAATTTATAGAAATTAGTGCGGCAAATAATAATATCCCGGTTCCTCCTTGTTGTGATAGTTGAGCACCAATTTCAACTATTTTTACAGGCCCACTTAATTGTTGAGCTGTTGAGGAGAAATTTGTAATTAATCCTTTATAACCTTGTATTGTTTTTACCAAGAGTGATGAAAACTCATTATTGGTGTATTTAAAAAGTTCGAATATGTTTTTTGTCTTTTTAGTTTCTTTTTTTATATTAGGTTGTAATTGAGCTCCTATTGTACCTTTCCCATCTATATTTTTTGGTACCAAAGTTAAATCTTTCAGAACTCCATCTCTATCTATTGTTATTGAAATTGGGTTCTCTGATGAATTTTGAATCTCTTTTACTAAAGCAGAAACTGCTTGATCGCCAACTCCTAAAGCACCGCTTTCAATTTTTAAGATTTTATCCCCTGCTTGTAATCCAGCAATAGAAGCAGCCTTCTCTGGCTGAGTAGCCAAGACTAAAATACCTGGCTCGGGATCAAATGGAATACCAATGGTAGTTACATTTATAATTAAGATAGTATAGGCAAGAATTAAGTTAGCAAATACCCCAGCTGATATAACAATAATTCTTTGAATAATTGGCCTATTTTTTAAAAGATTTGGATCTTTAGGGTCAATATTATTTATTTCTTCATCTGGAAAGGAAACAAAGCCTCCTAATGGAAATGCTCTAAGTGAATAGGTTATATTTTTATATCTTTTCTGAATTATTGATGGTCCAAAACCAATTGAAAACCCATCAACATAGATACCTTGCAAAATTGCAGCAAGAAAATGTCCCATCTCATGAAAAAAAATGAGAAATCCTAGAACTGTTATTGAGGTTAAAACGTTCATCTAGTTATATTAAGCAGTTTTTAAAGAATTTGATCCAAAATATGGAACTAAAGCTTCTGGAATTTTTACGCTCCCATCAGTTTGTTGGCCATTCTCAAGAATAGCAGCCATAGTTCTTCCAATAGCGAGCCCACTACCATTTAAGGTATGCAGATATGTATTCTTTTTATTAATCTTTGCTCTTATTGATGATCTGCGAGCTTGAAAGTCTAGACAATTGCTACAACTTGAAATTTCCCTATAACATTTACTACTTGGTAGCCAAACTTCGAGATCAAACGTCCTGCTTGAAGAAAAACCTAAGTCTCCAGTACAAATATCAATTAATCTGTAGGGTAGATTGAGCTTTTTTAAGATACTCTCTGCATCTGAAGTGATCTTTTTATGAGCTTCTATAGATTTTACTGGATCACAAAACCAGTATAGTTCAACTTTATTAAATTGATGAAGTCTTATTAAACCTTTAGTATCCTTTCCATAACTTCCAGCTTCTCTTCTAAAACATGGGCTATATGCAACATACTTAAGGGGTAAATGCTTTTGATCAATAATATCATTTCTATGAAAAGCAGTTAGTGGAACTTCAGCTGTGGGAGAAAGCCATAAGTCGTCATTAGAACATTTAAAACTTTCATTTGAAAATTTAGGTAACTGACCAGACCCGGTAAGACTTTCTGAATTAACTAAAGCTGGAGGCATTAACTCTAAATAACCATTTTTAGTATGCATATCGAGCATAAAATTTATTAATGCCCTCTCTAATCTTGCACCATTACCAATAAGTGTAATAAAACGGCTTTTTGATATTTTAGTTGATTTAATAGAGTCAAAAAGATTAAGTCTTTCTCCAATCTCCCAGTGAGATTTAAGATTTTCTGTTACTAAAGGATCTCCCCAAGTTTTTACTTGGACATTATGACTTTCATCTTTCCCAATAGGAGCATCTTTACTAGGTAAATTTGGCAAATTACAAATTTCATTATGTATTTTTTTATCTAATGTTCTTTTTCTCTCTTCAAATTCTGAAATTTTGGTTCTGAATTCATTTCCTTTTTTCTTTAAATTATTTACTTCGGGGGAATCATTGTTTTGAGAATTGCTTATTTCTTGACCGATCAATTTACTTAATTTTTTGCTCTCAGATTGGAGAGTGGATATTTCTATATCAATTTCTTTTTTTTGAAGAGTTAATTCTTGTATTTGGGAAATATTAAAAACTTTTCCTCTAAGGGACAAACTTTCTTCAACTGAAGTTGGATTCTCTCTTATTAATTTTTGATCTAACACTCTTTTTTTTTATAACTTATTCAAGATAATTAATCTAAATTAATTATTAGGCATTTTTGACTAAAAATTAACTAAATTAATGATTCATAACTTAAGAAATATCATTAATAAATTAAAAATTAGTCAGGAAGCTGAACGTGCCCTACCAGTGGATGACCATTCTTTTAGTAAATTAATTTGCTCTTTAGCTGTTCTAGATAAGGGTACTAATTCAGAAACCGCCTTTATTAAATCTTTCTCCATAAGTTCTCTATTCTCAGAGAATGAAATATGCATCCCTTCTATTACTGCTTGCTCAAGTTCTGCGCCTGAGAATCCATCTGTTCTGTCGATGATAGTAGAGAGAGGAAAACTGTAACTTGGTCTTCTTTTTTTTAAGTGCAAATCCAGAATACTTAATCTTTCTTCAGAATTTGGCAAATCAAGAAAAAATATCTCATCAAACCTACCTTTCCTTAATAATTCAGCAGGAAGCTTATCTATAGCATTTGCGGTAGCGATTACAAATACGGCGGATTCTTTCTCCGCCATCCAAGTTAGCAAACTTGCTAAAACCCTTTGGCTTGTCCCTCCATCACTTCTAGCATCGCCACCAAAGCCCTTATCAATTTCATCTATCCAAAGGATACAAGGAGACATGGCCTCAGCTCTTAATATCGTTTCTCTTGTTCTTGCTTCGCTTGAACCAACAAGGCTAGAAAATAGTCTTCCGACATCTAACCTAAGAAGAGGCATCGACCAACTCTTAGAAATTGATTTTGCGGTAAGCGATTTCCCAGTTCCTTGCGCTCCAACAAGTAAGACTCCCTTGGGAATAGGAAGTCCATAGTCTCTCGCTTCTTTAGAAA